>JBATFE010000085.1:0-2162 GCA_049664445.1 Gammaproteobacteria bacterium | reverse complement strand
TGTGGAAACGGAGTGATGGTTCGGCTATTGAGGCACCGCCAGACGAAAGGGGCGGCAACTGTTAGGCTGTACCTTAGACCACCGCGCCACATCCTTACTCTACCGTCTTCCGCTGTTTAGGAAAATCTTATTTAGAATCAGTCGCTAGGTCCGGAATCTGGCGGTAACCTGCCGTTCACGGCGAGGACAGGGTCATCCCCTGGTGTTACTGCGTACGGTGACGTTCGGCCACCTTCGGATCTTCGTAAAGCACAGGAAATCCTGCTCAGTGGTTTCCTGTTCTTCTTGGATCGCACTCAGTTGCACTACCAGTGTATGGCTTTTAGTTGTAGGGTAGTGAAATGAAGGCGGAGAGTCTTGAATCGAGATTGAGCGAAACGCGTCTAGTCACAGCCTCTGACCGATTCGAGTGGGGACAGTCACTTCGTGAAATCATTCCACTGGAAGGCCAAGCTGAGCTCGGCGAGACAGCAAATCGCGACCCCGTTGGGCTGATCACGGCTCAGGAAGACAGGCGGCTCTCTTACCTGCTACCTGTGCGCCACCAACGTATGGGAGAGTCCGTGTTCGCCTTCTACCGCGGCTCGGCCGTTGTGCAGGCCGCCGATCTCGCTTCCATCTCCGATACCGGGATTGTGGTACAGCTTTGTGGCGACGGTCACCTCTCCAACTTCGGACTGTACGGCTCACCGGAGCGAAGCCTGATCTTCGATATCAACGACTTCGACGAGACACTACCCGGACCCTTCGAGTGGGATGTAAAGCGACTTGCGGCGAGCTTCGTCCTGGCCGGCAGGGACCTGGGTTTCAAAGAGCGGGACAACAAGAAGGCGGCGATGGCCGCGGCTGCGGCCTACCGGGAGACGGTCACTCGGTTCTCCCGCTCCCGGTACATCGACGCATGGTACGCCAAGATCGACGCCGCTGCGGTGCAAGAACAGCTGGGGGCAGCTCGCAAGGATTCAAAAAGCGCTAAGCGATCGAGAAAGGTGCTGGACAAGGCCCGAAGCAAGGACTGCCTGCAAGCGCTGCGAAAACTGGCTATCGAGGTGGACGGTAGCTATCGCATCAAGTCGGAGCCTCCAAATATTATACCATTGAGAGAGCTGGCCCACGAAGCGCATCCCGATGATCTGCATCAGACCTTTATCGAGCTCTTGCACTGCTACGAGGAGTCGCTACCGGATGATCGGGCGGCACTGATCCGTCGTTATCGCGTGGTCGATTTCGCTCTCAAAGTCGTCGGAGTCGGGAGTGTTGGGACCCGGTGCTATATCGTGCTGCTTGAGGGACGTGACAAGGAAGATCCTTTGTTTCTCCAAATCAAGGAAGCATCCCCATCCGTTCTGGAGACTCACCTCCCACCGAGTCGCTATGGCCACTCCGGTCAGCGAGTGGTAGAGGGCCAGAGACTGATGCAGGCGGTGAGCGATGTTCTTCTCGGCTGGACCCGTGAAGAAGAGACTGGACGCGACTACTACGTCCGGCAGATGTGGGATATGAAGGGATCTGCGGATATCGGATCTTTCACGCCAAAGCAACTCCGGAATTACGCAATCAACTGTGGCTGGACGCTGGCTCATGGCCACTGCCGAACGGGAAGTGCGTCGACTATTGCCGGCTACTTGGGAGAGGATGATGTGTTCGATCAGGCAATCGCCAGATTCTCTGTAGCGTACGCCGATTTGGCCACTGCGGACTACGCAGATTTCAAGGGCATGTATCCTTAAGCCGAAAGCATGGTGTCTGTAATGCCTGAGTGCTCGGGGGCGGCCACTGAAACCATCAACATCGCACTTCACTCATGGCGAGCTATTGGTTTTACTTTGCGGGATTTATTAATCTATTGTTTGCCGTTGTAGTTTGGTTTATGAACCATTCGATTGAATTCATGTTTTCCTGGATGCCACTTTTGGGTCGACTTTCACCGTTTAGCAGTAATTACAGAGGGTTAACCCGTGAACTTCCGGTGTAAGACACATTCCTGCCGTTCACAGCCAGGATGGAGTTGCACCAGACTATTCTTGTACAGGAGTAACTCCGGCCAGAACACGTCATTCCCATGATTAAAAAAAACCCGGTGATGGGGGGTTCATGATCAGGGACTACCGGCCAGTTCTCAATTAGCGGCTGAGCACAATCCTATACCGTGCCTGCCCGCT
>JBATFE010000084.1:0-3060 GCA_049664445.1 Gammaproteobacteria bacterium | reverse complement strand
GATGGCGGCTGCCTTGATGTGATCAGGGGTATCAAAATCGGGTTCACCGGCGCCGAGTCCGATAATATCCTTGCCGGCGGCGCGCAGCTCGGCCACCCGGGCCGTGACCGCCAGTGTCGGTGAAGGTTTGACACGTTGTACCCGGTTCGCAAGCGTGAGTTTATCCAAGTTGGTTTCCCGCTAAATATATGGTTCGAAATGAACAGCGCCAATCATACTCAAAGTCAGCCGTCTGATCATAGCCCGTGAGCGAACAATTCCAACTGAAATCCGGATTAACTCCTGCCGGTGACCAGCCGCAGGCTATCAAGGCCCTGGTCGAGGGCCTGCAGGACGGTCTTGCCCACCAGACCCTGCTGGGGGTCACCGGTTCCGGAAAGACCTTTACCATCGCCAATGTCATCCAGGCGATGCAGCGGCCCACCCTGATCCTGGCACCCAACAAGACCCTGGCTGCGCAATTGTATGGCGAAATGTCCGAGTTGTTTCCGTCAAATGCGGTGGAATATTTCGTCTCCTACTATGACTACTACCAGCCCGAGGCCTACGTGCCGGCCTCTGACACCTATATAGAAAAGGATGCCTCGGTCAACGAGCATATCGAGCAGATGCGGTTGTCAGCGACCAAGGCGCTGCTGGAGCGCTCTGATGCCATTATTGTCGCCACGGTATCTGCCATCTATGGCCTCGGTGACCCGCGTGCCTACCTGAAGATGTTGCTGCACCTGGTGCGCGGCGAAAAGATCGACCAGCGTGCGATACTCAGGCGACTCGCTGAACTGCAGTACACGCGCAATGACCTTGAGCTGCACCGTGCCACCTACCGGGTGCGTGGCGAGGTGATCGACATCTTTCCCGCGGAGTCGGATGGCGAGGCCGTGCGCGTGGAGTTGTTCGATGACGAGATCGAGTCGCTGGCGTGGTTTGACCCGCTGACCGGCGAGGTGTTGCGTCGTGTGCCGCGCCTGACGATCTATCCGAAGACGCACTATGCCACGCCACGCGAGGTCATCCTCGGGGCCATGGAGCATGTCAAGGTGGAACTCAGGCAACGCCTCGAGCAGCTGCGCGATAACAACAAGCTGGTCGAGGCGCAGCGGCTGGAGCAGCGCACCCTGCTGGACCTGGAGATGATGGCGGAGCTGGGTTATTGCTCGGGTATCGAGAATTATTCCCGCTACCTCTCCGGCCGCCAGGCGGGGGAACCGCCACCGACCCTGTTTGACTACCTGCCGGCCAGTGCCTTGCTGGTGATCGATGAATCGCATGTCACCATCCCGCAACTCGGCGGCATGTACCGCGGCGACCGCTCCCGCAAGGAGAACCTGGTCGAGTACGGTTTCCGGCTGCCCTCGGCGCTGGATAACCGGCCGCTGCGTTTCGACGAATTCGAGGCACTGGCGCCGCAGACGATCTTTACCTCGGCGACGCCCGGGCCCTACGAGGAAGAACACGCCGACGCGATTGTTGAACAGATGGTGCGACCGACCGGTCTGATCGACCCCGCGATCGAGGTGCGACCGGCCGGTACCCAGGTCGATGACCTGTTGTCGGAGATTCGTGTGCGGGTCACTGCAGGTGACCGGGTGCTGGTGACGACACTGACCAAGCGCATGGCGGAGGATCTCACCGAATACCTCGCCGAGCACGGCGTACGGGTACGCTACCTGCATTCGGATATCGATACCGTGGAACGCGTCGAGATCATCCGCGACCTGCGGCTGGGCGAATTCGACGTGCTGGTCGGTATCAACCTGCTGCGTGAAGGACTGGATATACCGGAGGTATCACTGGTGGCCATTCTGGATGCCGACAAGGAGGGTTTCCTGCGCTCGGAGCGTTCCCTGGTCCAGACCATCGGGCGGGCGGCGCGCAACCTCAACGGCAAGGCGATTTTGTATGCGGACCATATTACCGGGTCCATGCGCCGTGCCATGGACGAGACCGACCGCCGCCGGGAGAAACAGCTGGCCTTCAACAAGGAACACGGCATTACCCCGCTGGGCATCAAGAAGGCCGTGACCGATATCCTCGAGGGGGCGCTGGGGCCGGGGCGCATCTCCGGGCGGGCCTTCGACCGGGTGGCCGAGGAGTTGCTGCAGTACGGGCGCCTCACGCCCAAACAACTGGAGCAAAAGGTCAGGCAGCTGGAGCAGCAGATGTATGCACATGCCCGCGACCTCGAGTTCGAGGAGGCCGCCCGCGTGCGTGACCAGATCCGTCACCTGCAGGCGGGTAACCTGGGTGTGCCGGATTGATGTGCAACTTGCATCGGATAGACTATATCTAGTATCTTTCGCCCTCTTCGCAGGCGCGTAGCTCAGTTGGTTAGAGCACCACCTTGACATGGTGGGGGTCGGTGGTTCGAATCCACTCGCGCCTACCAAATTAATCAATAAGATAGGCCGCTATAGAGTGGCCTTTTTTTATGCAAGAATTGTGGTCGTTTTCTCCTTAATATCAGGATAAGTCCATGCAAAGGAAACCATCACTGATTTTTGATTCTGCCTTGTTAAAGGACCGTATTACCATTCTGGTATTGGTCTGTGTTGCTCTCTTCGTTGCTCTTTTTACTCTAAAGGCAATCCAGATGCACGAAGAGTTCGGAACGTCGGCCTATGATTTAGGGGTGTTTCAGCAAGCCCTGTGGCTCATCAGTCAATTTGAGGAACCATTCAACACAGTGCGTGGGATGCACAGTCATGGTGACCACTTCCGTCCTGTCGACTATCTATTCATCCCACTATATCTATTGTCTCCGTCGATCTACTGGGCCTTTCTAGCCCAGTCGCTTTCAGTCGGGCTGGGTAGCCTGGTCCTGTACCGATTGGCTCAACACGAGCTACCCTCGATGCACTGGGTGCCCCCGGTATTTGCCCTTATCTACCTGCTTAATCCGGTAGTGCATAACCCGCTGCTCTGGCAGTACCACCCTTTGGTGCTTGCAAGCGGGCTCTACATGCTATGGCTCTGGTTCTATATGGAGCAGCGCACCTGGCCATTTTTCCTTGTATTTGCGCTGCTGCTGTCCATTCGAGAGGACATGTGTATCACCACGGC
>JBATFE010000083.1:0-1513 GCA_049664445.1 Gammaproteobacteria bacterium | reverse complement strand
CTTTGCCACCACTGCCACGGCATCGTCAAGCGCAACCACCTGCACCACGCCGGACCGTTTTTCGATAGCTTTGGCGTCATGGGATTTCAGTGTGCCGCCAAACACTGGACAGGCTTTTATCGCGGCATGCAGCATGCCGGGCAGGTTCACGTCGGCGCCGAACACCGGCTTGCCCGCGATCTTGTCCGGCACATCCAGGCGCTTGACCGGGGTACCCAGCAACTGCCATTCCTCCGGCTCCTTGAGAAACACCTGTGCCGGCGGTGTCAGTTGCGCCGCCGCCGCGGCCACGGCACCGAAGCTCAGCGTGCGGCCGGACGGCGTATGGGTGATGACGCTATTCGCGGCACGGCATTCATCCACCGGCACCTTCCAGCGGCCGGCCTCCGCCGTGATGAGCAACTCGCGCGCCACCGCGCCGGCCATGCGCAGGTAGTCCTGCGAACCGCGCACCGAACGGCTGCCGCCGGTACTCATTGAACCGAAGACATTGTCCTGCCGGCTGTTCTCGTTGGCCGAGGCGTATTCGGCGCGCACCTTGTGCCAGTCGCAGTCCAGTTCCTCCGCCACCAGCATGGGCAGCGCCGTGAAGATGCCCTGCCCCATCTCGGAACGCGCGACGCGAATCAGCACGCTGTCGTCCGGGTGGATCTCGATCCAGGCATTGACCGCGACCGCGGTGTCGGCATCCGCCGTGGTGACCGGTGCCGCGAACAGCTTACGCCGCTCTGGCAGGTGAAAGCCCAGCAACAGGCCGGCGCCGGCCGCGCTGCTGCGCACCAGGAAGGCGCGGCGTGACAGCGTGTAAGGATTACGCATTGTCGGCCCCCGGCTTTTTGGCGGCGGCGTGGATGGCCTGGCGCACGCGGTTGTAGGTCCCGCAGCGACAGATGTTGGTGATGGCGGCGTCGATGTCGGCATCCGTTGGCTGCGGCTTCTCGCGCAACAGCGCGACGCTCGCCATGATCATGCCCGGCTGACAGTAGCCGCACTGCGGCACCTGCAACGCTTCCCAGGCCTGCTGCACCGGTTCGCTGTCCGGCGCGAGACCCTCGATGGTGGTGATGGCCTTGCCGCTGACCTCCGCGACCGTCACCAGGCAGGCGCGCTCGGCGCGCTCATCGACGTGCACCGTGCAGGACCCGCACAGGCCGATGCCGCAGCTGTACTTGGTACCGCACAGGTTGAGGTGGTCGCGCAGCGCCCATAACAGCGGTGTATCGGGGTCGATGTCGAGGGTGTATGGCTGACCGTTGACCTTCAATTGCAGCATGAGCATTCTCCTGCGCAGGTGTACGAACCCGGGTGTATGATATTAGTTGAATCGACGACACTCCGCCATGCCCGGTGGTTACACAGGCTGGCCAGATAACGTTACCCCAATCCTTGCAAAAATTCATGCTGTAGGAGCGCCGTCCCCGGCATCGGTCACTTCGGGCATCCTGCCCTCTCGTGACACTTGTACATCCCTGTACATCGTCGCGGCGAGGACGCCGCTCCTACATTTCTGTAC
>JBATFE010000082.1:0-5024 GCA_049664445.1 Gammaproteobacteria bacterium | reverse complement strand
GCTTTTGGCAAGGTCGTCTTGATGATTTCATGGCGCAGCAGTGACACGGTCATGTTCTGGAACATGGCACTGCGGTGTGAACTGTTGCGGTTTAGTTGCCGCCCTGTCTTACGATGACGCATGATTAAATCCCGTTACTTATTAATGCAGAAGGTTCCTGCTCTTTTGCGGAAAGGCTTGCCGGCGGCCAGTTCTCAAGACGCATCCCCAGAGACAGGCCCTTGGTGGCGAGCACATCCTTGATCTCGGTCAGGGACTTCTTGCCCAGATTCGGTGTCTTCAGCAATTCCACTTCGGTTCGCTGTATCAGGTCACCGATGAAATAGATACTCTCTGCCTTGAGGCAATTGGCAGAACGCACGGTCAGCTCCAGGTCATCGACAGGGCGCAGCAGCATCGGGTCGATTTCCGGACCCTGGGTGTCCTTGTCTTCTACCTTGGTGGCCTGCAGATCAACAAACGCAGACAACTGGTCCTGCAGGATGGTCGCCGCGTGGCGAATAGCCTCTTCAGGATCAACCGTGCCGTTGGTTTCAATATCAATAATCAACTTGTCCAGGTCGGTGCGCTGCTCGACACGCGCGCGGTCAACATTGTAGGCAATGCGGCTGACCGGGCTGAACGAGGCATCCAGTTGCAGACTGCCAATTGCCCGCCCCTCGCTCTCGTCGGTTTCACGACGGGTAGCCGGCTGGTAACCACGTCCCTTCGCGATCTTCAGTGTCATGGACAATTCGCCGGCCTTGGTCAGATTGGCAATAATGTGGTCCGGGTTGACGATCTCGACATCATGATCCAGTTTGATATCACCGGCAGTAACAGGCCCTGGACCCTTCTTGTTCAGCGTCAGCGTTGCTTCACTGCGCTCGTGCATGCGCAGTGCGACCTTCTTCAGGTTCAGCAGGATGTCGATGACATCCTCCTGAACACCTTCAATGGTTGAATACTCGTGCAAAACGCCATCAATCTCGGCATTGATGATTGCGGTACCCGGCATCGATGACAGCAGTATGCGGCGCAAGGCATTACCGAGGGTATGACCAAAACCGCGTTCCAGTGGCTCCAGTGTTACCTTGGCGTGCTTGTCGTTGATAGCCTGGACATCCACAATACGCGGTTTCAGGAATTCGTTGACTTTACCAAGCATGTATAAATCCCTCAGAAATTACTTAGAATACAATTCGACGATCAGGTGTTCGTTGATATCAGCAGGCAATTCACTGCGCTCGGGGCGTGCTTTATAGACCCCTTCAATCTTCTTGGTATCGACGTCAATCCAGTCTGAAAAGCCGCGCTGCTGCGCCAGTTCAATGGCTGACTTGATACGCAGCTGTGAACGGCCCTTGTCGGTAATGCCGACGACATCGCTGGGCTGCACCTGGTAGGACGGGATATTTACCCGCGAACCATTGACACTGATGCCGTTGTGACGCACCAGCTGACGTGACTCGCTGCGCGACGATGCAAATCCCATGCGGTAGACCACGTTGTCGAGACGCCCCTCGAGCAACTGCAACAGGTTTTCACCGGTGGAACCCTTGGTACCGGCCGCCTTCTTGTAATAATTGCGGAACTGCTTCTCCAGTACCCCGTAGATACGGCGCACTTTCTGCTTTTCACGTAGCTGGGTCGCATAATCCGACAGTCGCGTGCGGCGCTGGCCGTGCTGGCCGGGTGGAAACGGACGGTTCTCAACCGGGCACTTCGAGGTAAAGCATTTTTCGCCTTTCAGAAACAGCTTGCCACCTTCGCGGCGGCATTGGCGGCATTTGGATCCAGTGTACTTTGCCATTATCTTTTCCTTCCTAAACGCGACGTTTTTTCGGTGGCCGACAGCCGTTATGCGGTATCGGTGTCACGTCAGTGATGTTGGTAATCTGAAAACCGGCATTGTTCAGCGCACGTACCGCGGATTCGCGACCGGGTCCCGGACCCTTGACTTCAACTTCAAGATTCTTCATGCCGTATTCCTTGACTTTGTCACCCGCCTTTTCAGCAGCGACCTGCGCGGCAAACGGCGTACTCTTGCGCGAACCACGAAACCCTGAACCACCCGCAGTCGCCCAGGCAAGGGCATTCCCCTGGCGGTCAGTGATCATGATGATGGTATTGTTGAATGATGCGTGAATGTGGGCGATGCCGTCTGCGACGTCCTTCTTCACCTTCTTTTTTACTGGTGCCTTAGCCATGCTGTAATCCGGTTTAAATGGGGTTGCTGAATGTAATCAGGTATTACTTGCGAATCGGGCGGCGCGGACCCTTGCGGGTACGTGCATTGGTCTGGGTTTGCTGTCCGCGCAACGGCAAACCACGACGATGGCGGATACCGCGATAGCTGCCCAGGTCCATCAGCCGCTTGATGTTCATGGAAATGGTACGACGCAGGTCACCTTCTATGGTGTACTTGACAACCTCGTTGCGGATGGACTCGACCTCGGCCTCTGTCAGGTCCTTGATCTTGGTGTCCGGCCTGACACCGGTGTCTGCGCAGATCTTGCGCGCAGTGATGCGACCGATACCATAGATTCCCGTCAGGGCGATCTCCGCATGCTTGTGCGGTGCAATGTTAATCCCGGCAATACGTGCCATCTAAATAATCTCCAACGCTATTGTATTGAGTGCGGCGCGAAAAGCAGGGTAGGATAGCCTTTGAACGCCAATAAATCAAATACAAACAAACACCCGTCAGCCGCGCAGCTGCCGTGTATTCATGCTTGTTTTTGTATGTTTTTCAATGTGTTGCATATTTATTGCGCTGCCTAGCCCTGTCGCTGCTTGTGACGCCCATCCTTACAGATGACGCGCACAACGCCGTTGCGACGGATTACCTTGCAGTTGCGGCAGATACGCTTGACTGAAGCACGTACTTTCATGTCCCTACACCTCTTAAATAGGCCGCCGCTAGCGCAGCATGCCGGTCCCGCCGTGACCTTTCAGGTTCGCTTTCTTCATCAAGCCGCTGTACTGGTGCGACACCAGGTGCGTCTGAACCTGTGCCATGAAGTCCATGGTCACCACGACAATAATCAACAGGGATGTACCGCCAAAATAGAAGGGTACATTCCAGTAAAGAATCAGAAATTCCGGCATCAGGCAAACCAGTGTGATGTACACCGCGCCGGCTGTTGTCAGCCGGGTCATGACACCGTCGATATATTTGGCGGTCTGCTCACCCGGCCGGATACCCGGGATAAAGGCACCGGACTTCTTCAGGTTGTCCGCGGTTTCCTTGGCATTGAATACCAGGGCCGTGTAGAAAAAACAGAAGAACACGATTGCCAGCGCATAGAAAATCACATACAGCGGCTGACCCGGCGACAGCGTCGCGGAAATATCCTTCAGCCAGCCCATGCCTTCGCCCTGCCCGACCCAGCTGCCCATGGTCGCGGGGAACAGGATAATGCTGGATGCAAAAATCGGCGGTATCACGCCCGCCATGTTCAGCTTCAGTGGCAGATGTGTACTCTGTGCCGCGTACACCTTACGCCCCTGTTGCCGCTTCGCGTAATTCACGGTGATACGGCGCTGTCCACGTTCCACGAACACCACAAAACCGGTCACTGCCAGCGCCAGTGCAAACAGCACCAGGATGGTCAGGACATTCATTTCGCCGGTGCGTGCAAGTTCCAGTGTGCCACCAATGGCGGATGGCAGGCCGGAGACGATACCGGAAAAGATAATGATCGAGATACCGTTACCGACACCGCGCTCCGTGACCTGCTCACCGAGCCACATCAGGAACACGGTCCCGGTCACCAGTGTGACGATGGCTGTCAGCACGAAACCGGGGCCGGGGTTGATCACCAGCGCACTGCCGGCGATCTGCTGGCTTTGCAGTGCGCTGGAGATACCAAAGGCCTGCATGGTAGCCAGGCCCACAGTGCCGTAACGTGTGTACTGCGTGATCTTGTGACGTCCGGCTTCGCCGCCTTCCTTTTTCAGTGCTTCCAGTGAAGGTACCGTCACGGTCAGCAGGTTCATGATAATCGAGGCGGAGATATAGGGCATGATGCCGAGTGCAAACAACGACAGCCGTTCCAGCGCACCACCGGAAAACATGTTGAACATTTCCAGTATCGTGCCACGCTGCTGGTCAACCAGTGCAGCCAGCACCACCGGATCGATTCCCGGCAACGGAATGAACGAGCCGATGCGGAAAACGACGATGGCGCCAATGACGAAAAAGAGCCGCTGACGCAGCTCTTTCATCTGCCCGATACTCGAGGCAGCACCTGACAGTGCATTTCCTGTTGCCATTTAGCCCTCGATCTTGCCGCCGGCCGCTTCAATGGCAGCACGCGCACCCTTTGTTACCCGTATACCTTTCAGGGTCACGGCCTTGTCGATCGAGCCGGATGCGAACACCTTGACGCTGCGTACTTCACGCGAGACCAGGTTGGCTGCCTTCAGGGCATCCAGGTCAATGACATCAGCATTGACCAGCGCCAGTTCGTTCAGCCGCAGTTCATCGACAAAGCGTGACTTGCGCGACAGGAAACCCATTTTCGGCAAGCGGCGCTGCAGCGGCATCTGCCCGCCTTCGAAACCGATCTTGTGGTAACCGCCGGAGCGTGACTTCTGGCCCTTGTGTCCACGGCCACAGGTCTTGCCCAGCCCGGAACCGATGCCACGGCCGACACGCTTGCGGTCTTTTTTGCTGCCGTCAGCCGGCTGTAATGTATTCAGGTGCATGCTCTAGTCCTCGATCCTTACCATGTAGGCAACCTTGCTGATCATGCCGCGAATTTCCGGGGTGTCATCCAGTTCCACGGTATGACGGATACGGCGCAAACCGAGGCCCGTTAATGTGGCCTTGTGGCTCTGCAGGCGACCATTGGAACTCTTCGTCTGTGAAATCCTGATTTTCTTTGCGCTGGCCATGTGCTACTCCAGAATATCCGCAACAGTCTTGCCGCGCTTGCTGGCGATCTCATCAGGGGAACGCATTTCCTGGAGTCCGCGAATGGTGGCGCGCAACACATTGTTCGGGTTGTTCGAACCGATGCATTTCGCCAGTACATTAT
>JBATFE010000081.1:0-7009 GCA_049664445.1 Gammaproteobacteria bacterium | reverse complement strand
ACTGGAAAGGGATGCGTGTTGCCGCGTAGATGATCGTAATGATCAACACGGCAATGGTCACCAGCGACACAAAATAGCGGTTGTGCAACGACCAGCGCAACCAGCCTATGTAGCGCTCCAGCAGCGCACTCCAGTCAACACGGCGTTCATGCGTCTTTTTGCTGGCCTGTCGGGTATGCAGCATCTCCGCGGCATGCGAAGGCAATACCCCGAAGGCCTCCCATAGCGACCCCAGCAGCGAGGCACTCACCACCACGGGAATCACGGCAATAAACGCGCCCATGATCCCCTTGATGGCAAACATCGGCATAAACGCAGCGACGGTGGTTGCCGTGCTTGCCATGACCGGCCAGAACACCTCACGCGCGCCGATGCGTGCCGCTTCCGGTGCCGGCTTGCCCATCTCCATGTGCCGGTACATGTTTTCCGTGACAATAATCGCATCATCGACAATCAGGCCGAGCGCGATCAGGAAGGCAAACAGCGAGATCATATTGATGGTGTAACCCAGGTAAAATATCGCAATCACCGCAAACAGGAAGGATACCGGGATACCCATCGCGGTAATCAGGGCAACACGAAAGTTCAGGAACAGGTACAGCGACAGCAGCACCAGGAACAGCCCGACGAGGCCCGAGGACTTCACCGTGTTCAGGCGGTTTTTGACATACACCGACAGGTCGTTGTACAGGCCCACCTCGATGGTTGGCGGCAGCTCCGTTCGCAGTTGTTCGGCAAATTCCCGCACGGCATCGGCAACAACGATGGTCGATGCATCCGCGGTTTTCGTCACTGTCAGGTTGACGGCCGGGCGGCCGTTGAAACGGCCGATGGTTTCCGCCTCTTCCAGCCGCAGCTGGATTTTGGCAATCTCGCCGAGCAGCAACTGACCGCCGCGGTCGTTACTGCGCACGGCAATGCGGGTAATTGCCTCGGGGTCCGGCGCCACGCCCTTGCCACGCAACAGGATATCTCCTTCACTGGCTTTCAGTGAGCCACCCGGCAGATCGCGGAGGTTGCCGCGAATGGCCTGCAGCACCTGCCCGAGCGAGACCTTGTGTGCCGCCAGCTCGAACGGATCGACCTCGACCCACAGTTCCCACTCGCGGTTACCGGCGACACCGACACTGGCAACGCCCGCAATCTTTGCCATGCGCTGCTTGATGATGTCCGCCTGGTCGTAGAGATAGCCACGCGACACGTCACCGTAGAGACTCATGCTGATGACCGGGAAGCGCGCCTTGATACGCATCAGCTCCGGTTCCTCTGCCTCGTCAGGCATATCGGTAATCTGGTCCAGCGCGGTTTGGGCATCGCGCATGTACTGGTCAACATCGGTGCCGGACTTCAGCTTGATAATGACACTGCCCATTCCTTCACGGCTGGTGGAGCTCATGACATCGATATCAGGCATGCCCTCGAACTGTTCCTCGACGGGGATGATGACCTGGCGCTCTACCTCCTCCGGAGAGGCGCCCTCGAATACCACCGAGATACTGACGGCATCAAGCTCGATGGAAGGGAACATCTCCTGGGGCATGGCGTTCCACGACAACACGCCGAGAATAAACACGATCACCAGCGACAGGTTGGTAATCAGCGGATTATTGATTGAGAAGCGGATCAGCACAGTGAAAACCAGAACCGAGGGGTTATTCAGTGGCCGCGTCGATGACCTGCACCTGTTGCCCGTCACTGAGTGCAGAGACATCGCGCGTCACCACACGATCGCTCGCCGACAGCCCCTGCAACACAATCTGCAGACCATCCACCCGCTCGCCCGGTTTGACTTCAACCTGCCGCAGCGTGTTGCTATTGACAAGGAACACGGAGGCCTGGCCCTCGTCGAACAGCAACGCCGTCGAGGGAACGGCCGTGACCCCCCGCATTTCACGCAACGGCAACCGCACCTGCGCGACCTGCCCCGGCCTGGCCTGCTCACCGGAAATCCGCACACGCAGTGCGTGGGTAAAGGTCTCCGGGTTTGGATCGAGCTGCAGGGCAATGACCTCGCCCGGAACCTGCACACCATTGACTTCAACAGTGACGACCTGCCCTTGCGTCAGCGACTGCGCAATAACGCCACGCACCTCGGCATACAAGTCCAGCGAGGCGGCATCGACCAGCTCAACAACGGCCTGGCTCGGGGTAACGTAATCGCCGACCTGCGCATGGACGGCGTTAACGGTGCCTGCAAACGGCGCCGGCAACTGTGTGCGCTCCAGGTTGCGTGCCGCCCGATTGCGGGCAGCCTCCCTCAGTGCCAGGCGTGACTCGGCAGAAGCGACACTCGATTTGAGTTGTGCAACCTCTGACTCCAGCTGGATCAACTTGATGCGTGTTTCATCCAGCCGTGATTTTGACACCAGGGAGCTCTCACCGAGTTTCAATAGCCGCTCAAGGTCATTGTTTTGCAGGGTATAATTGCTCCGTGAAAGTTTCAACAATTCGCGGTCGCGCTGAATATTGCGGGTTTCCTGCGCCAGCTGTGCCTGCGCCTCGGCCAGCGCATCTTCATAGTCACCGGAGGCCAGCAACAGCAGTGGCTCACCTGCCTGCACGAATTGCCCGGGCTCTACCGGACGTGCCTGGATCTGGCCGGCCAGTTCAAAATGCAGCGCGGTCTTGCGCGCCGGTTCCAGCCGGCCGCTGACGGTCTCCGTGGGAACCAGATCATGCAAGCCGACTGTCGCCACCTGCACAACCGGTAGAATGGCCTGTTGCAGTTCGGGATTTTCATCCGGCACCGTCAGCAACAGCAGAACGGCAACCCCGACGAGGGCCGCCAGCACATAGAACTGAGCACCTGATTTGATGGATAACACACTGATTATAAAATATTTGAAGTTAAGGCCATTGTATGCGATTTTACCTCGCGCCTGCCAGCAAGCTGGCAGACCTGAATCAACCCGACACAGCTTCCCGATGATCGACAGTGGCATGACCGCAACATGCATTTCACACGCCTCCCGGAATTGCCCGGGGTGGTGAGGTATCGACCCATGCGGCAGCTGTCCATCGCATCGCTACTGGCTCTGTATTCGGCCATCACAGCCGCCGACCCCTGGCAGTGTGACATCCAGGCGGACGGCCTCTGGGGTTGTGTCAGCTCTATTACGCCCACGATGGAAACCGAACTGCCGGCCGCCGCGATCGATGAAGCAACAATCCCTGCGGCTGACTCACCACCGGCAACAGAAGCGCACAGCGGTGTCACGGGTGAGACACCCGATATAACGGAAAGTGCGGCCGTCACTGCCGAAACAGCCCCGCGACCGGATACGGCTGCAGCAGATACGGATACAGCGGTCAGCACCGCAACCACGCAAACAGATGCTGCACTGGCGACAGCCCCGGCGGCAGTCACGGCTGCCACTGACAGCGCTGTTGACGAGGAACTGCAGTACTCCCGCTGGGCACGTTGCCCACCGGTTCAATATCGCAGCGTCGAGACACCGACAGCCGAGACCGGTGCCATCGAGTTACAGGCCGATAATGCACAGTCACGCGAAGGCAATATCTTTAGCCTGGAGGGTAACGCGGTTGCACAAATGGACCGGAAGCGGCTGGAAGCGGACCGCTTGAGCTATCATCAGGATGAAGGCCGCATTGATGCCGATGGCAACCTTCTCTACACCTCGCCGGAACTGCTGGTTGACGGTGACCGCGGCACCTTTTTCCCGGAGACGGATAGCGGTGACATCGAGCAGGCCAGTTATGCCCTGCCGGAACTGCATGCACGCGGTACAGCCGCCTCCGTGGAACTCGACGGACGTGAATGGCAGCATCTCAAGGAGGTGTCCTACACGACCTGCGCAATCGGCAATGATGACTGGCAGATTTTTGCCAAACAGGTCGACCTTGACCAGGAAGAGGGGACGGGTACGGCACGTCACGCCAAGATAGAAATCAAGGGAGTGCCGGTGGTGTATACGCCCTACCTGAGCTTCCCCCTTGATGAGCGCCGCAAGTCAGGTTTGCTGGTACCCAGGGTCGGCACCACGGAAGTAACCGGTGTCGACATCAGCACACCCTATTACTGGAACATCGCACCCAACCGGGACGCCACCATCGTGCCTCGTTACATGAGTAAGCGCGGTGTCATGCTGGGTGGTGAATTCCGCTACCTGAACCGGACCAGCCGTAGCACGCTTACTGGCGAATACCTGCCCTCGGATGACGATTTTGACAACAAGGATCGCTACCTGATGGGCTTCAATCACCGCGGCAATCCAGTGCCACGGCTGGAGACGGCCATCAGGGCCAGCAAGGTTTCCGACGATTTCTATTTTGACGATTTTGGCACCAATCTGGTGGAAACCAGCCAGACCAACCTGGAGCGTACCGCGACTGCGGCCTATCACGGCCGCGGCTGGGGCATGGGCCTCATGGTGCAGAACTTCCAGACCATCGACCCGACAATCAAGGATAAAAACCGGCCCTATGAGCAATTACCCACCGTTGTTCTCGATGTCGCACCGGCACGCCGCTTGCTTGGCCTGAAATTCGAGGCCGATGCTGAAGTAAATAATTTCAAGCACAGTGGCAACGTGCTCGTTGAAGGCAACCGCTTTGATATTCAACCACGACTCAGCCTGCCCGTGAACCGACCGGGCTGGTACCTTGACCCGTCAGTCGGCGTGCGCTACACGGCCTACAACCTCAATAACGCAGTACCCGGTGCAAACGATAACCCGTCACGTACCACGCCGGTTGTGAGCCTGGACGCCGGCAGTTTTTTCGAGCGCAGCAGCCACTGGGGTGATACCGGTTTCGTGCAGACACTGGAACCACGGCTGTTTTACCTGTATGTCCCCGATGTTGACCAGGATGACCTGCCGGTTTTCGATACCGGCGAATATGATTTCAATTACTGGACCCTGTTCCGTGAAAACCGCTTCAGCGGACCGGACCGCATGGGGGATGCCAACCAGCTGGCGCTGGCACTGACGTCACGCTTTCTGAACCCGGCCAGCGGGGTACAGCTGTTCAGTGTCAGCGTTGGATCACTGCTGTACTTCCGCGACCGCGAGGTCACCCTGCCCGGCGAGCCTGTTGAGACCAACAACAGCTCCAGCATCATCGGCGAATTGACAATGGCACTGACGCATGACTGGAGCGCCAGGGCCGAAACACAATGGAACCCGTACGAATCACAGTCAGAACTCAACAGCGTTCACCTGCAATACCGCAAGGGTACGCGGCAACTGGTCAATCTCGCCTACCGTTACCGCCGGGGTATAGAGGAACAAACAGACATCTCGATGCTATGGCCCCTTGGCAACTCCTGGCACATGGTCGGGCGCTGGTATTATTCACTGCAGGACCATACCACGCTCGAGGTACTGGGTGGTCTTGGTTATGAAAGCTGCTGCTGGAGTGCCCAGCTCGTCGGTCGCAGCTTCGTAAAAAGTCTCAACACACGCGAGAAAGCCATTTTCCTGCAGGTAGAACTCAAGGGCCTGGGCAGACTGGTGAACACCGTCGATAAGGCGCTGGAACGTGGTATCCTTGGCTACAGATCATTTGACTAACACTTGCAGAGTTTCTGGATGAAGTACCTTCCCGCGCTGTCTGGCCTGTTGCTGCTGTTTACCCTCGCAACTGCATACGCAGAAGATGAATCCCAACCGGGGCCAAAACAGTCTATAAACAGTATTGTTGCCGTCGTAAATGATGACATCATCCTCTCCAGCGAACTGGACAAGGCCACCCGGGCAATCGTAAAACAGTTGAACGAGAAGGGTACCCCGATACCGGGGAAGGCTGTCCTTGAAAAGCAGGTGCTCGACAATCTGGTCATGGAATCACTGCAGCTGCAAATCGCTACCACCAACGGCATCACCATCGATGACAGCCAGCTGAACAGCGAGATCAAGGAGCTGGCTGAAAACAACGGTGTCAGCATGACGGAATTCCGCGACATCCTGGCACGTGACGGCTACAGCTACCAGGAATTCCGCGAGGACCTGCGCAAGCAACTCACGATCATGCAGGTTCGCCGAATGATGGTTGCCAGCTCGATCAAGGTCAATGACGAGGAGATAGACAACCTGCTTGCCACCCTGAGGGCGAGCGGCCAGGGCGATGTTGAATATCACCTCGGACACATCCTGATTGCCATTCCCGAAGCAGCCAGCCCCGCGGAAATCGAGGCCACCAGGGCACGTGCCGAAAAAACCCTGCAGCGACTCCGGGGCGGCGCGGACTTTGCCGAGGTCGCACTGGTCACATCTGACAGCCAGACAGCCCTGGAAGGCGGCGACCTCGGCTGGCGTAGTCTCGGGCAACTACCGAGCATGTTTCTGGACATGGTGAAAACCATGCAGGTGGGTCAAATATCGGACCTGATTCGCAGTTCCGGCAGTTTCCACATTATCAAGCTGCTGGGAAAACGCGGCGACGAACGCCATTTCGTCGATCAGACAAGGGTGCGACACATCCTCATCAAACCCGATGAGGTCAATACCGACGAGGACGTACAGACAAGAATCAGACAGCTTGAAATCCGCCTGCAAGGCGGTGAAGACTTTGCCACCCTGGCACTTGCCAACTCGCAGGATACCCTGTCGGCCGCCAGGGGCGGTGATCTTGGCTGGGTCAACCAGGGGGATACCGTGCCCGAGTTCGAGGAGGCCATGAACAGGCTTTCGCCGGGCGAGATCAGCAAGCCGGTCAAGTCCGAGTTCGGCTGGCACCTGATACAGGTGCAGGAACGCCGCACGCATGACAGCACTGAAGAATACGAACGCACCAAGGTCAGGAACCTGATTCGCACCAAGAAATACGAGGAGGAATTATTTCTCTGGCTGCGACGCCTGCGTGATGAGTCCTATGTGGAGTACCGGATAGACGAGCCCTGATGCCGCCAACAGGGCCTGTTGCTTCCTCATTTCCGCGTGTCCACTAACACCCTGCGAATTGCCCTGACCCCCGGCGAGCCCGCCGGCATCGGTCCGGACCTGTGCCTGTTGCTGGCACAACAGCCGCAAGCGGCAGAACTCGTCAC
>JBATFE010000080.1:0-3504 GCA_049664445.1 Gammaproteobacteria bacterium | reverse complement strand
TGTTACAGGGTCATGATTTCATTCTGGAAACACATGCCTCAGGGACCAACATTGAAGGTGAACTGGAAGTCATCCTTGCAGTGGTCGCACAGATCCACGAGCAACTGCATGCCAGCGGCAGCGTGCGCCTGCTCAGCTACCTGAAACTGGAAACACGTACCGACAAGGAGCCCACTCTGGCCGGGAAACGGCTGTAGCGATAGCGCGTGCAAAACCCGCAGTTATACCTGTGGTTACTATTATTTTGTCCCCTCGCCCAACCCGGAGGGAGAGGGAGTTCATCGGGTGTCTGTGATTTGTGATACTTTTGTGACAGCTTCACACTATTATTGTAGTGCCACAGCGACGCAGCCTGCTTATGCCACACCGTATTCTGGTCATCGAAGATAATCTCGACATTGCGCGCCTCGTGGAGCTGCATCTGAAGGATCTGTCTTACCAGGTTGACCTGGATTCGCATGGCCGCACCGGCCTGCAACGCGCAATGAACGGAAACTATGACCTCATCATACTCGACATCATGCTACCCGGGCTTGATGGCCTTGAGGTTTGCCGCCGGCTGCGGGGCGCTTCGAACCACACCCCGGTACTGATGCTGACCGCGAGAACTACCGAGCTGGACCGGGTGCTGGGACTGGAACTGGGTGCGGACGATTACCTCACCAAGCCGTTCTCCATCATGGAACTGCTGGCGCGCGTCAAGGCCATCATCCGGCGTGCCGGGCTGTCGGAAACGCAACGCCCGGACAACGGCCCGGCAATCATCCGTATTAATGGTCTTCTGATCGACCCGGTGCGCCGGGCTGTCAGCGTCGACGACACGGCGGTTGAACTGACGGCACGGGAGTTCGACCTGCTGCATTATTTTGCCAGCCACCCGGGGCAGGTATTCAGTCGCGAACAACTGCTGAACAGCGTTTGGGGTTATGGTCACGACGGCTACGAGCATACCGTCAATTCCCACATCAACCGGCTGCGCAAAAAGATCGAACGGGACCCGGCTGATGCACGTTATATCCTGACGGTGTGGGGTATCGGATATAAGTTTGCCGAGGCCGTCAATGCGCCTGTTTAACAACCTCTTCAAAACGCTGTACGCGAAACTGTCACTGGTGCTGTTTCTGCTGTTTTGTATCGTCGGCGGTACCTTTCTGTTTGCTGCCCTGTATTCAGCACAGATGTACCAGCAGGAGGTTGCACAGCGTCTGAATCGTGACCTCGCGATGTACATCGTCGATGAACACGTACTGTTCAGGGATGGAAAGGTCAACCAGACGGCGCTGAAAGACCTGTTCCATAACCTGATGATCGTTAACCCAAGCCTGGAGCTGTACCTGCTGGCAGCAGACGGCAAGATCCTCTCCTATTCCGCATCACCCGACAAGGTCCATCGGGAGCGCGTCGATCTTTCCCCGCTGGCAAGCATGCTCAGCGGCAAGGCCACGCTGCCGGTGCTCGGTGATGATCCACGTCATATCTCGCAGCAGAAGGCCTTTTCGGCCGCCCCCATTACTGTCAATGGAAAAATCGAGGGCTACATCTACGCGATACTGGGCAGCGAGCAGACTGATCACATCACGGCGCTGTTGAAAGACAGTTACATCATGCGCTGGAGTGCTGTCGCCGTCGGCACCGCCCTGCTGTTTGCACTGGGGGCCGGCCTGCTGATCTTCGCCTTGCTGACGCGACGCCTGGGCACCCTCAGTCGCAGCATGGAACAATTCAAACAACAGAACTTTTCGGCAGCGGTCTCGTATTCAGTAAAGAATGACGCGGCTTCTGACGAGATCGACCGGCTCAGCAACAGCTTCTTTGAAATGGCAACGCATATCCGCGCGCAGATGGAACGCCTGCGTGAAACCGATTCGCTGCGTCGCGAGCTGGTAGCCAACGTCTCGCATGACCTGCGCACACCGCTGGCCTCCCTGAACGGTTACCTGGAAACACTCAAGCTCAAGGATGACAGCCTCACAGCCAGCGAACGGCGGGAATACCTGGAAACGGCGAGCCGGCACGCAGCTCTCCTCACAAAGCTGGTCCATGACCTGTTCGAACTGGCCAAGCTGGATGCGCATGAACTGACACCGCAACGCGAACCGTTCCTGCTCACTGAACTTGCCCAGGATGTCATTCAGAAATTCAAGCTGCGTGCACAACAGGCGAATGTCATGATCGAGGCCGATGACGCACCCGACATCCCGTTCGTGGATGCGGACATCGGCATGATCGAGCGCGTGCTGGACAACCTCATCGATAATGCCCTGCAACACACGCCGTCGGGTGGCAGCATCCACCTGTCCATGGAAACCAGGGACAGCCAGGTCACTGTAAAGGTCAGGGATACCGGCAGCGGCATTTCCGCGGAGGTGTTACCACAGATCTTTGACCGTTTCTACCGCAAGACCTCCGCTGAAAACAACAACGGCGGTGCCGGCCTGGGACTGGCCATTGCACAACGCATTATAGAAATTCACGGCGGAAAACTGTCGGTCAGCAGCATGCTCAACAGCGGCTCGGAATTCAACTTCAGTCTGCCCGCCAAATACTGACAAGCCCCAGGCCGTCATGCGCGCCCGGGGGGCAACAGTCAGCTGTTACATGTGGTCACGTCCCGGCCCGAGTAATGGACACAGGAAATAATGATCATTCTTGTCCATGACCTGGTTAGCGTTCACGTCTACCCACCAGCGACCACCGAGGTGGCCGACCTCACCCGGTCCGAACTCCGTGCTCAGTCCATTCTCCCCGGGTACCAGCTCCTGGAAGCGGCCCTTGAAGGGCAGGGGATCGACGACGACAATCGAGTCGTAATACAGGCCTTGCGAGGTCACGAAGACAACAGGTCCGGTGCCACGCCCTTTGGTCCGCTCTTTCGCAAGGCCGGTGCTGCTCATGACAACAGCTGCACCCAGCAGGGAAACCATACCGATCGCTTTCAGTGTTTTCATTTCGTTCTCCAGTAATTATGACAGGGACGATCAGTATCACAGGAGAGTGTCACGCAATCCTCGCGCGAATATCACGAATCAATCACAAACAGCGCGGCACAAAAAAACCGGGCTGTGCCCGGTTTCTTTTGAATCCGCGCAGTTGCGGAAATAGCGTCACATCAGGTCACCAGATCTTCGCCGGCATCACCCTGGGGACGATCGACCATCTCGATATAGGCCATGGGTGCCTTGTCACCGGTGCGGAAGCCTGCCTTGAGAATACGCAGGTAACCGCCTGGGCGTTCCTTGTAGCGCGGACCCAGGTCATTGAACAACTTGGTCACCATGTCGCGATCGCGCAAGCGGTTGAAGGCCACGCGGCGCTTGTGCACGGAATCCGTCTTCGCCATGGTGATAAACGGCTCGGCGATACGACGCAGTTCCTTGGCTTTTGGCAAGGTCGTCTTGATGATTTCATGGCGCAGCAGTGACACGGTCATGTTCTGGAACATGGCACTGCGGTGTGAACTGTTGCGGTTTAGTTGCCGCCCTGTCTTACGATGACGCATGATTA
>JBATFE010000079.1:0-1840 GCA_049664445.1 Gammaproteobacteria bacterium | reverse complement strand
TGATCGGAGATACCCACGACCAGGATGGGCTCGGAATGCTCCGTGATTTTGAGACCGGTGATCTGCCCCTCCAGATCAAGGCCAACCAGCAGCGTGATCGGCTCGCCGGAATAGGCAGGGATCGGCGCAATATCGGTGGTGCGCATCAGGTAACCCAGCAGCACCTCGTCCCGATACACCGCTGCGGCCAGCGGCTCACCTTCAAACTCGCCGATATGCGTCGCCTGCGGGAAGTACTGTTGAGCCAAGGCATCCACGGAAGCGGCAACGGCCGCCTGGTTCATGCCGGCCAGACCCAGCAGGCAGGCGCACAACCAGGCATTCAGGTTAAGGCTGTCACGTAGCGGTGTTGTCATGCGGTGTCCAGGCGGCAGGATGATACCCGGGAAGCTATCGGTGTCGCCCGTGCGCCGCCTTGACCTGTATCAAGTTAGCTCTTGTGGGGTCTTATCAGGATTTAATTTCGCCATTTCTTTCCTGTAGACGCACGCGCAGGAGCGCCGTCCCCGGGTCGATTCGAGGCATAAAAAACGATCGTGCCGGGGACAGCGCTCCTGCAGCAATTTGAATCCGTGGCTGGCTAGGCCGTCAGCCGCGCATACAACAGTGGCAGCTCCCGTGGCAGCTGTGACGGCCGGTGGATCAGTACGTAACCGCCGCTGCCAAACAGGTGCGGCAGGTATTCACCGGCGCGCTTGTCGACGGTGACACAGAAGGGCTGCAGTCCCTGCTCACGTGCCTGCCTGAGTGCATGCCGGGTATCCTCGATACCGTAACGACCTTCATATTTATCCAGATCATTCGGCTTGCCGTCGGTAAGCAGCAGTAACAGACGGCGGCTGGCCGCCTCCCCTGCCAGCAATTGCGTGGCATGCCGCAGCGCCGCACCCATGCGGGTGTAGTAACCGGGCTTGATGACATCGATGCGACCGCGCACACGCGCGTTATAGGATTCGGCAAAGGTCTTGAACTGGTGCACGCGCACCGGGTCACGGCGCCGCGATGAAAAGCCATACATGGCAAAGCGGTCACCGGTCGCCGCCAGTGACTCGGCAAACAGGAACAGGCTGTCGCGGATGACATCGATCACCCGTGCATGGTCGTTGACAAAGGCATCGGTGGACATCGACAGGTCCGCCAGCAGCAGACAGGCGAGGTCACGGGCGCCGTTACGCATGTCACGATACAGCCGATCACCGGCCACCGCCTGCCCGGCGGCACGTTCGCCACTGAAGCGCAGGTAGGCATCCAGGTCGATTTCCGCCCCGTCCTGTTGCTCGTGGTGCCAGACGCGCCCCGGTGCCAGCAGCTGGAACTGCGCACGCAACTGCCGCGCAGTACGACGCAACCGTTGCGGCAGTTCAACAGCCTCGGCATCTGCCGCGACCATCGGCTGGATACGGCAGTAATCCGGCTGCAGCCGCTGTGCCTTGTAATCCCACTCGGGCACCCGTATACCGGCACCGATTGGCTGATCGTCACAACTCTCCGAGGGCAGGTCGAGATCAAAGCGCAGCCGCGAAGCGACGCTCTTGCCATCCCGCGTCACGCTGAAACGATCGATCGACTCCGCGGCATCCGCTGCCTCGTCGAGGTCCTCGTTCTCCTCTGCACCGCGGTCCACCCTGGCGAACTCGCCCCAGGTAAAGATGTTCTCCATGCGCACGGTGATCAGGCCACGGTCCTGATCCGGCATGTCGACACGTTCGGCCTGCCGGCGACGCTGGTCCTCGAGTTCCTTGCTCTGGCCACGGCGCTCGCCCGACCCGGCGTCATCGCCGCTGTTGCTGTCGACAGCATCTGCCGGCAGCGGCGGTACCGGGTGCAGCCACAGCAGCAC
>JBATFE010000078.1:0-19828 GCA_049664445.1 Gammaproteobacteria bacterium | reverse complement strand
GTCTACCTTTATCCGATTGAACCAATACTTGTGACTCGGGAATAATTTTATGCAACAGGATCGGCAACATATCTTTGACAAGCCGGAAAATGTCCGGCGCCTGCTAAGGCTGTTGTATCTGATCTGTGCGCTGCTGCTGGCAGCCGACCTGTTCGTTCACCGTCACGCGGAGCATGGCTGGGAATCACTGTGGGGGTTCTATGCCATCTATGGATTCGCAGCCTGTGTATTGCTGGTGCTGCTGGCCAGGCAGCTGCGCAAGCTGCTGAAACGCCCCGAAGATTATTATGATCGCTAGCCTGCCACCCTTTGCAGTCTTCTTTGCCGGTGTGCCACTGGTCATGCTGCTGCGCGGCAGGCTGCAGCAAGGTCTGCTATTGATGATCCCGCTGCTCAGCGCGGCCCTGCTGCTTGGCGTACCGGAAGGACTGGTCATCAAGGTGCAGCTGATGGGTTATGAACTCACCCCTTACCGGACCGACCGCCTGAGCCTGTTGTTCGCGTACGCCTTCAACCTGGCTGCATTTATCGGCATTGTCTTCTCGCTGCATCTGCATGACCGACTGCAGCACGTCGCCGCACTGATCTACTCCGGCAGCGCCCTCGGCGCGGTGCTTGCCGGCGACCTGATGTCCGTGTTCGTCTACTGGGAACTGGCAGCGATCTCCTCGGTGTTCCTGATCTGGTCGCGACGCACACCCCGGTCCATGGCGGCCGGCTGGCGCTACCTGATAGTCCAGTTTTTATCCGGCCTGCTGCTGCTGGCGGGTATCCTGATGCGTTTCCACGAAACCGGCTCGCTGGCCTTTGACTACATCGACCTGGACGCCGTGTCGGGCTGGTTGCTGTTCACCGCCTTCGGCATCAAGTGTGCCTTTCCACTGCTGCATAACTGGCTCACCGATGCCTATCCCGAGGCCACACCAACCGCGACCATTTTCCTCAGTGCCTTCACGACCAAGGCTGCCGTCTACATGCTGGCACGTGGTTTTCCCGGCACCGAACTGCTGATTTACATCGGCGCCATCATGACCTGTTTCCCGATTTTCTATGCCGTTATCGAAAACGACCTGCGCCGGGTACTTGCCTACAGCATGATCAACCAGCTCGGTTTCATGGTTTGTGGCATCGGTATCGGCACCTCTCTGGCTATCAACGGTGCCGTTGCACACGCCTTCAACGACGTCATCTTCAAGGGCCTGCTGTTCATGTCGATGGGCGCTGTGCTGCACATGACCGGCAAGAGCAGGGCCACCGACCTTGGCGGACTCTACAAGAGCATGCCGATCACCACCGGCCTGTGCATCGTCGGTGCCTGCTCGATTTCGGCATTTCCCCTGTTCAGCGGTTTTGTCAGCAAGGCCATGGTGATGACCGCCGCGCTGCAGGAGGGCCATGACTGGGTGTGGCTGGCGTTGCTGTTTGCCTCGGCCGGTGTATTTCACCATGCCGGCATCAAGATCCCGTTCTTCGCCTTCTTTGCACGAGACGCCGGTATCCGCACCGGCGAACCGCCACTGAACATGTTGCTGGCGATGGCACTGGCTGCCGTACTGTGTGTGTCCATCGGAACCTGGCCCGTACTCCTCTACAGCCTGTTGCCCTACCCCGTGGACTATTCACCCTATACCGTCACCCATGTCCTGGCGCAGCTGCAATTGCTGTTCTTCTCGGCACTGGCCTTTACCTGGCTGAAACTGAGCGGCCTGTACCCGCCGGAGATGCGCGCGGTCAATATCGATGCCGAGTGGGTCTATCGCTGGCTGGGACCGCGCGCCCTCAACCAGTTAACACATGTCTTCATCCGCTGGCATGCAAGAACGCGTATCGGTTTTCTGAGACACCTCGGAAACCTGTTTGGCCGACTGTTTCTGTATCACGGCCCCCAGGGTATCCTGGCCCGCACCTGGGCCACCGGCAGCATGGTCCTCTGGGTCGTCATCCTGCTCGGGATCTACCTGCTTGCCTATTTCTACTGATTATTGCGCAGCGGTGTCGGTGAATTCACCCTGGAAGATCGTATTTTGGTACAAAGCCGGCATGCGTTGATCTCGCAGCGTGCAAATATTCGAATGAACCGTATGATAATGTTATCAATCAATATTACGGATGATCTGTACGCGCAATGACAAAATTTATTGCACCATGCGGTCTGTAACAGGCGAGGTGATCGCATCATGGAAAAGCGTTATGCCCTGCTGCTGATCCTGCTTGCCTGTCTCATGGTTGCACCGCTGTCAGCCCACGCCAGCTGCCTCGATTGCCACCGCGACATGCAGCAGGGTTTCAACGCTGCGCACGCGCCGCAGGCACAGGACTGCACTCGCTGTCATGCCGGTAACGCGAGCGCTCCAGATGCTACGACCGCCCACCAGGGACTGATCGCCTTCCCGGGCGATATGCACAGTGCGCAGCAGGTCTGCGGTGGCTGTCATGCCGACAAGGTCGACGGCGTCACGCGGAGCCTCATGCACACAGGTACGGGCATCGTGTCGACCACCCGGCGGGTATTCGGAGAAAGCGCTGACCGGACCGGCCACAACGATCTGCAGCACCTGACCCACTCACCGGCCGACAGCCTGCTGCGCAAGTTCTGCGCGAGCTGTCATCTGGGTCAGAGCAAAACGGCCCACAGGCTCGATGCCACACAGGATCGTGGCGGCGGTTGTCTGGCCTGCCATATCAATGATCAGTCGTCACAGGCACACCCGGCACTGACCGCGCAGGTGAGCGATGCACGCTGTTTCGGCTGCCACTCGCGTTCGAGCCGTATTTCACTGAATTATGCCGGCCTGGCGGAAACCGACAGTACCAGCGCAGACATACAACAGCTGCAAGATGGCCGTCGTGTCGAGGTCCTCCCCGCCGACCGCCACCACGCCGCCGGCATGGCCTGTATCGACTGTCACACCGAGAAAGACCTGATGGGTACGGACACCGCGATCGCCCCCGTGACCCGGAAGCAGGCCGTCGACATTCGTTGTACGGACTGCCACAGCATTTCACGCACCATCAGCCCCGGGCAATGGCCGGATGAATACCGTGCCCTGCTGCTGCGCATTCCCTATCGTGTGGAGGCGGACACTCGCATCCCGGTAACCGCGAACGGCACCCCGCTGTGGCACATCGAACTGCGCGGGGACGACGCCTGGTTGCATCGCAAACTGGCCGGTGACCGCCTGCACATCCCGCCTTACCGCGACAGTGAACACCCCCTGGCGCAGGAACACAGTCGCCTGAGTTGTGCGTCATGCCACAGCCAATGGGCACCACAGTGCTATAGCTGTCACCTGGACTACAATGCCAGTGAGCAACAGTATGATCATATAGCAGGTCTGGACACCGCAGGCCGTTGGAGCGACCAGCGCGGCGGCATCCGCAACGACCTGCCACCCATGGGAGTGAACGCCGGCAACAAGATAGTCCCTGTCGTGCCCGGCATGATCATGACGGTCACCCATCCAGACTGGCCGGAACCCCGTTTCACAAGGCGCTTCGCCACAATCGCACCACATACCACGGGCCAGGCCCGCAGCTGTGCATCCTGCCATCGTTCTTCGACAGCGCTGGGCCTGGGCCTGGGACAATTACGCCAAAGCGGACAGCAGTGGACATTTCAACCCGGGATGAAGCGCCTTGCCGACGGACTGGCCGCTGATGCCTGGACCGGCCTCGACCAGACGACCGAAACCAGCAAGGCAACAGCACCCCGACCGTTTTCCAGGCAGGAGATCGAGCGCATTCTAAAGGTGCCACAGCCGCCGGGCGAAAAGACCGGCAACGGGCAGTGACAGGAATTCAATAGCCAACAGCGCGGGCACGCGCATGTTGCACCTGTTTTCTGAGCGCACCGGCAAATTTCCTGGATCATCACGGAGCGCTTCAGCGCGCGCGCCGACCATCCGTCGTGGCAAAGGAATGGCCTGATGCCTGACTGTAAATTCACAGAGTGCTTGCACACCTCCCCGCCGCGCAGGTAGCCTATGCTGCGCGCAGTGATGCCGTCCACCACTACAGCAGCACCATTTCCATACCTGATCCAGGGAGTCCTGAAGATGAAAGAAATCACCGAAGACATGATTTTCGAGTGCTTCGCGGCTGCACGCCAGGGAAGCAATTTGAACACAACGGCAGAATCCTTCGTCGATGTGGAGGAGTACGAGAACCAGATCATGTATCCGGAATTCGCGCGCTGGGCGCAGCAGGCCGGCTACCCGAAGCTGGCCACGCTGTTCCGCAAGGTCGCCGGTGAAGAGAAGCTGCATGCGGTGTGGCTGCGCGAACTCTACCAGAGCATGGGAACCCCGACGCGCGGTCAAGACACCCAGCGGGCCATCGATGCCCTGACCACCATACAAGCCAATTGTGATGAGCTGATCGCGATGAACCCTGAAGGCGTGGTGGAAAAGGCACTGCAGGTGGCAATCCGGGTCGAGGAGCGCGAATACATCGATATCTATCCGCATTTCCGCGACCAGGCCCATGCCGCCGATAACCCGGCCGCCGCCGCCGTCTACCAGAAGGTCATCGATTCGGAACACCAGCATGCCAACTGGTTCCGCGCCGCGCTGCAGGAATACTTCGCGGGCTCACCCGAACCCGCCATGGCCTGACGGCTGTTCGATCAAGTCTTGCCACCCCACCGATGGTTAATACCAGGTTGAGGTGGTGGCAGGCACTTGATCCCCCCATCTATCTCATCTCGATCCTGCCCGGGGCGGCGGTGTGGCTGCTGACGGGTATACAGGGTCAGCGCCTGGCCGAGGTCGCCACCGCCACCCTGGCCGTGGTGCTGCTGCAGCATGCCATCAACGTCCTCAATGACGTGAGCGACTGGCGCCTCGGTGCCGACATCGACAAACGCAATAGCTGGGTGCGTTTTCATGATGAGATCCCGCGCACTGCTGCCATCCACGGCTTTTTCAGCCTGATACTCGGCGCCCTGCTGGGACTGGCTGTGCTGATCGTCGCGGGCAAGACCTGGATCACTCTGGTAGCCGCGCCACTGGTGCTGCTCGGCTACCTCTACAATTCCGGCAGTCGCCCGCTGTCCTATACTCACCTCGGCGAATGGGTCACCGGGCTGTGCTACGGCCCGGGGGTATTCGGTTGTCTGTGGTTGCTCGCTGCCACCCGCCCGATACCGGTCGGGGTCTTTGGCAGCATCGCGTTTTTCGCACTGTCGGTGGCGCTGCTGCTATCGCACCAGCCGCCACAGATCGACACCGACCGGCGGGCCGGCAAGCTGTCCTTCGCGGTACGGTTTGGTGCGAGGCGGACGTACATCGGTGCAAAACTGCTGTTTCTGCTATTCCTGCTGGCCCTGGGACTGGCACTCTCGAGCAGCGATCCGGACACGGCCAGCCGCATCACCTACAACACGAGCGCGGTCATTGCCGGCCTGCTGCTGGTCTGGCTGCAACCCATGCCGCGCCGACTGCTCCCCGTCGCTACCGCCGTGATCCTGGGTACCTTGCTGGCAGGAGCAGGCGACGGTTTTCTTTGATGGCCAGGGAGCGCTGCCCGGGTGTCGTGCTGCAATCAGCAGCTTTCTTTTGGTGCAGCCGGCCGTGGCGCCACAGGTGTGGAGAGTGGTGGTATAAAGGCAGGGATCTTCGGTTTACTGACCGCTGCAGGCGCCTGCTCCATCTGGTCGCCACCAACGAAATAACAGGCAATGGCCTGCTGTTCCGCCACCCGGGGATACTCGCCATCGGACAGTATCGGGGAAATATCCGGATTGAGCACATGCTGCGCCCAGAAATTGTAACCGCCAAGCAGCAGGCTGGCGTCGTAACCCGCCAGGCGCAGCAGCACCACGGCTTGTGCAGCGACCTCGGAACCCTGGGAATAGAGGATGACCTTGCGGTCTGTCGGTAACGCTTCAAGCTTCGCCGGCGTGACAAGTTCCGTCACTGCAATGTTCTGCGCACCCTCGATGTGGTCCTTGTCATAGTCTTCGGCCGGGCGTACATCGATGAGGACATAATCCTTGCGCCCCTCGATGAGCCAGCGCGCCAGGTCTTGAACCAGTACGCGGTCGTCCTTGCGGGCCACCATCTGGGCCACCCGTTCGAGACTGAGCGCCTGTGCCTGCGACAACGGGTCATTGTCACCGCAGGCCGTAACGAGAGGGCCTGCCAGCAGGCAGAGAGATATCGGCATCCATAATCTTGCGGTCATATGTCTTGTCTCCACGGCTTTATTGCAGCCGCTCCAGTAACTGTGTATTAAATTCGGACGGGTAGTTGATCCAGGTGGTTTCCTGGCCCAGGTCGACGGCGATGACACGCAGCGTGTAACCACCCAGCAGCACCAGAACCGGTGCCAGCATGGCGATGCGGCGTACGCCACCAAGGAGTTCGAAATATTCCAGCAGCAGCGGCAGCAGCAGTCCGAGCGTCACGAACACGCCCCAGAACAAGGCCGTGTAGCTCCCGCCCATCAGCATGGCAGCCGCCTCCAGTTGCAGTTCCGAGCCGGTGCTCAGGTTAATCAGCAGTAAGGCAATCAACAGTACCTCGACCAGAATCAGGCCTGCGTCAATCCGGGTGAGCAGGCGACGTTCGCTGTGCTGACGCGCGATCAGGGCGGTCAGGGCGGCGCCGGTGGACAAACCCGATACCAGGAACAGCGGACCCAGCAGCCCGGTATTCCAGAACGGGCGGGCGCTGAAAGCGCTGAGCAGGATACCGGTGTAGATCCCCAGACCCACTGCGATCGGAATCGCCAGCCAGGCGATCAGGCGCCGGTAGCGTTCGACCTGGTCCAGCAGGCTTGCCACCGGCGGAATATCGTTCACCCGGTTGGCGAACCAGGGATAGCCTTTCCTGAAGGTCGACAACACCTGCAGGATCGCCACCGGGTAGAACAGGATCAAGATCCAGGCGCCGTAGGACATCGGCGAGGTCGGCTCGAAGGTGGTGTAGAAACGCCACACGAACAGCTTGTGCGACAGGTCGAGAAACAGGGTCGTCATGCCCAGCGACAGCACCACGGGCCCCAGTAGCGCCAGGCCGTTGACCGAAAACGGCGCCTCGTCATCCTTGTTCAGCAACAGCATGAGGGCCGAAAAGAACATGATGCCGGCGGTCAGACCACCGAGGAACAGGTAGACCGATATTTCCCAACCCCAGACTTCCATCACCGGGTCGATGTGCGGGTTGCTGCGTACGCTTACCAGGATTTCTTCGAGCATGGCCGTTGCGTCCTCAGACCAGGTAGTAGACGTTGGGTTTGTTGCCGGTTTCCGGGGCCAGCACCTTGTAGTTACGCGTGCGCAACAGTTCACTGACGTTGCTGGACGGGTCATCCAGCAAACCGAAGTGCATACAGTGCGTCGGGCAGGATGAGACACAGGCGGGATCCAGTCCCTTTTCAACACGGTGGTGACAGAAGGTACACTTGTCGATGTAGCCGCCGGGATGCATGATCAACCGTGCATCGTAGGGACAGGCGGCAATGCAGGCCTTGCAGCCGGTACACTTGTTGGGGTCCACCAGTACGATGTTGCTGTCGTTCCAGTAATGGCTCGCGCCCGTCGGACACATGTACACGCAGGTCGCATGGGAGCAGTGGTTGCAGCGTTCGGAGCGGAACTCCGTCGTCAGCTTCGGGTAGGTGCCCTGCGTGGCCTCAACCACCCAGTCGCGATTGAGACCCACCGGTACCTTGTTCTCGGTCTTGCAGGCAACCACACAATCGCAGCAGCCGATACACAGCTTGGTGTCGATGACCATTGCATAATGGGTCATATCAGACAGTCTCCTTAACAATGGCGACGAAATTGCCGCGCATGCCGGTACCCCCCATCAGCGGATCGATTTTTACATTGGTCATCAGTTCCGAATCGTCGGCGCCGACGTTGTGGGTCAGCCGCAGGCGCTGCGAACGATGGCCGAAGCCGTGCGCCATGAACACCGAGTCAGGCCGGATACGTTCGGTGACACGCACCCGGATACGGTTGCTGAAAATGCCATCGGGATTTGCCAGGCGAACATATTCACCGCTCTTGAGCCCCTTTTCATTGGCGACCAGTGGATTCACCCACAGGGTATTCTCGGGCGCCAGCTGAAACAGCAATGCATTGTTGGTGGTCTTGCCGAAGGTATGCGCCGGCATACGACCATAGTTCAGGCGATAATAACCCTCTGGCGGCTGTTCCGGACGGGTGTACCCGGGCATCGGGTCGAAGCCCTTGTCGGCCAGCTGTTGTGAATACAGTTCGATCCTGCCACTCGGTGTGTAAAAGCTGATCGCCTCACCGGGGGCGAAGTACTTTGGCCGGGTACGCGGGAAATTCTTGATACCGGTCTTTTTCATTTCTTGCAGCGATGAGCCCACCTGCTTGAGCTGCCAGTCGATCACCTCCGCGTAATCATCCCACGGGAAATAGGCATCCAGCCCCAGGCGATGACCGAGCTGTTTGGCGATCCACCAGCCGGGCTTGCTGTCGAAACGCGGCTCGAAGGCCGGCATGCGCAGCGCCAGCGACGGATGACGTTCCCCGGAATTGCGCAGATCGTCGTAGCGTTCGAGATAGGTGCACTCCGGCAGTACAACATCAGCGTAGCCGGTGATCTCCATCGGCATGGTGTCAACCACCACCACCAGCTCCAGCGAATCGATGGCGGCCTCCAGTTGTGGCCGGATTCCCGGGATCGACATTGGCAGGTTGGTACCGTACACCAGCCAGGCCTTGTAGTGGGCATCTTCACCAATCGAGGCCTCGATCAGCGCGTTGGTGACGCCCTCATTTGCGAAGGGATAGCGGTCACCGTGCGCGGCAAGGAAGGTGCTCTTCGGTTTCGGATAGTCCGGCAGCGGGTATTTTGGCAGCTGCACATTCTCCTTTATATAAAGACCGCCCTGGCGGCCCCAGCTGCCCAGCAGGGCATTAAGGATGGCAATGGCGCGCGAGCGCTGGGTGTCGTCACCGTACCAGACTACGTGTCGACCGGGGTGGATCAGGGTCGCCGGTGCGCTGGCCGCCATTTCCCGCGCCGTGGTGCGAATCATCTCGGGTTCGATCCCGGTTTCCAGGTAGACCCACTCCGGCGAGTAGCGCGCCACGTGATCGCGTAGCTGTTCGAACCCGATGGTATAGCGCTTGATGTAGTCCTTGTCGCAGAGATCCTCGTCGATCAAAACGTGCATCCACGCCAGCAGCAGCGCCATATCGGTGCCCGGCTTGATCGGCAACCAGTACTTTGACTTGCCGGCGGGAACCGAAAAACGCGGATCGACGGTTATCAGCGTGGCATCGCGGCGCAGGGCAGCGGCCAGTGTCTGCACCTGGCCGTTGTGCAGGTTCTCACCGATGTGCGAACCGATCAGCACGATACAGCGTGAATGTTCCATGTCAGTGCGCTCGGGGGAACCGAGGCCTTCTCCGAAGGTCAACTCGAAACCCACATCACGCGGCCCGCGACACTGGGCAAAGGCCGGTTCGGCATTACTGCCGGAACCGTAGGCGCGCATCAGATGCTTGAAATGGTTGGCTCCGGTACCGTGATTCATCAGGGCCGTACGGTCGGGGCCGTAGTCGACGGCTATTGACTGCAGACGTTTGGCAATGAAATCCAGTGCTTCCTCCCAGGAGGCTTCACGGAAGGTCTGGCGGCCATCCGCGCCGGTCACGCGCAGCAGCGGCTTTTTCAGACGGTCCTGGTCTTCATAGCTGCCCAGCCCGCCGGTGCCGCGTGTACACAGACGGCCCTCGCTGTGCAGATCGGAATCATTGCCCGTCACTTTCCACGCCTGGCCGTTTTCCTGCGAGACGAAGCCCGCGCACTTCCAGAAACACATATCGCAATATGTCGGCGTACGGCTGACCTGCCCTTCCCCGGGCAGCGGGTGTGCGCTGCAGCCAGTGAGGAACAATGGTGACACCACACTGCTGACACCCAGCAGACCCGAAATCTTGATGAATTCACGCCGGTTCATACAATCACCCTGTTATTCAGCATCCCTCACCTCGCGCAGGTGACAGCGCGGGCGGCGTCTCCTCCTGGACCGGTGCAGTCACCGGAACCTCGCGTTGTTGTGTCGGGGCTGGAGCAGCGTGCTTCTGGATGATGTACCAGGATGTATCCCTGGTGAGAAAACTGTCAGTCGGGAAGAAGGCCATGACACCGGCCATGACCAGCGCCAGCACCACCAACGGCGCCTCGTATTTCATAAACTTCTCAAACCCCACGCCCTGGTCCGGCGGAGCCGGCCAGAACAGGTGCTGACCCAGGCGCATCAACAGACTGCCAGCCACTGCCGCAATCACCAGCATCAGCACCACCGAACCGATGTTCATGCCAAGCAGTTCGTCCAGCCGGAAGACGCCCCGGTAGTCGCTGATATAGAAATCACCCCACACCGGAAAAAGGTCACCGAACAGGATGGAACCGCCGAGGAAACCGACCACAAACACCAGCGCATCGACCCGGCCGGTGGCAATGGAGGCCGCCGCAGTACCCGGGCAGAAACCGCCGATGGCCATGCCGATGCCGAACAGCACGCCACCCACCGCCATGGGGGTCAGGTAGGTCGAAAGATAGTACATTTTTGAGGTATCGATAAAACCGACAAGACTGAGCAGCCACAGGCCCAGCATGCCGGTGACGATAGCCGAAAACATGACCACCGGTACACCGACATCTTTCAGATAGAAGGCACGCGCAATCTTGCGGCTGTCGGTGAAGCCGGCATGGTACAGAGCAAAGCCGAAAATAAAACCGATCGGGATCGCCAGCCACTCGTTTGCGGCCACGGAGATAAACCCTGTTTTTACCAGTGGTGCGACTAGATCCATTGCTTTCTCACAAACCAGGCCGTCGCAAAACCCCCGATGAAGACACACAGCAGGAACGTCCATGACCCGACGGAAAGCTCGGCTGCCCCGACCAGTCCCTGGCCGCTGGTGCAACCACGTGCCAGTCGCGATGCGAAACCGGTGATGGCACCGCCGGCAAGCGCGTAGACGAGCCGCCCGGTTGCCGAAATGCGTGGACCACGCTGCACTTCGAAACGGAGATCACCACACCGCCAGGCAGCGGTGAAGGCACCGGCCAGCAGGCCGACCATCAGGTAGCTCAGGTAGCCCTCCAGCGGGTGGGCACCATTGGCGAAATAAACGCCGAAATAAGTACTCTTTTCGGTTAATTCTGGTAAAAACCAGTGCTGCACGGTCGCCACCAGGCGTGTCATCGTGCCGCTCACACCGAGACCCCGACCGGCCACAACGAAGGTAAGCAACATGGAAATGCCGATCAGGATACCTGCCAGTACCGGCGGAAAACGGCAACGCAGATTCATGGCAACATCTTCTCCCGTGACTGGCTGCAGCCGATGGATGCTGCGCGATACAGAAGGTCGAATATAGTCGAGGCATAAGGATTTATCCAGCAACCGGGCAGGAATTCCCGTTGTTTGTTGATACAGGTCAAGTAGTGACCAGCGTGCCCGGGATATCGAGTTCGGCCCGCACCTGCCGCCGCATCTGGTCGCGGAAATTATTTATGCTGCTGAAAAACTCGCGCATGATGATGACCCACTCATACTGGCCACGACGTGTCAGCCGCATCTGGCCGCCCTCGGTGCGCACCGACCCGGTCAGACGCAGCAACAGCAATTCTTTCCACAACAGGCGTTGCAGTCGTCCGCGGTATTTTCGATCCAGCCTGCCAACATCCATGTTCAGACCAAACAGCGTCATGACCATATCGTAGTGCGCCTGATCGCGCAGACTGAGCCGCCGAACCGCAGTGATGGCCGACCCGCGCTTGTCGATAAAGCGGGTGTAGCGCTGCAGGGAAAAGGTATTGGCGTACAGGGTGCCGTCGAGGTAGCTGAAAGAGCCACTGCCGACACCGATGTAATCCGTGTCGGCGGTGATGTACTCATCGATCAGCCCCTGCTTGCGCGACATGCACCAGACTGAAGACAGCTGGTAGTTGCCATCCATCGCCTGTCTGATGAGGTCGTAATAGGGCTTTTCGTTTTCCTGACTGTAGCGACCCATGGAGCGCTCCATGGCTGTACCGGTATGACTCGAAGTCATGAGTGGGTACCAGGATACCTGGTCGATACCGATCACATCGCGCAGAAGATGTATATCCTGTTGCAGTGATTGCTGCGTCTGTGTCGGCAGATTTAAAATCATATCAGCGTTCAGCGTATCGAACTTGCCGGTGGCCTCGATGAGCCGCTGCAGCATCTGTTCACCACTGCCGTAACTGTCATAGCGACCCATTGCCCGCAGCAGCCGGTCGTCAAAGCTCTGCACGCCGACAGAGACACGGTTGACGCCGGCCTGTTTCAGGGCCACAAATATATCTTCTCGTAAATGGTTGGGATTGGTCTCGGTCGAAATCTGCCGCACCGGAAACAGGCTACCCACCAGCGCCAGAGTTTCACACAATTCATCAGGCAGCACAGTCGGCGTGCCACCACCGACGTAGACGACCGATGGCCGGTAGCCATGCGCCGCCACTTGACGGATCTCATCTCGCAACGTCCGAAAGTAGGTCTGCGCCCGGTTGCGGTTCAACAGAACCCGATGGAAGGAACAGAAGGGACACAGCGACTCGCAGAAGGGGATGTGGATATACAGTACTTCGGGCCGGGCCTGACCTGCCTCCGGCAGCGCCACCGGGCCACCGAGTTCAAAACGCATCCGCCGGTTGAAAACGCCTTGCAGGTAGTGGCTCATCAGCCTGTCGGCCCATCTCAAAAGGTGCAATTCTGTCCCGGGCCGCTCATCCTGTCATTATAAATTCTCGTTTCCCAAAGGGCTCCCTTTTTCAGGCATTCAAAGCTACAGGTCACACCAGCAATCCACCCGTAATGCCGATGTCGAACAGCATCATGCCACCCACACACAGCGTGCTAACACCGACCAGGGCCTGCAGGCCGTTGTGCACCCGGCCCAGGCCGGTAATCGAATAGTGCAAGGGCACGGCGATGATCGCCGACAAGGTGGCCATGCCGGCGATCGAGCCAACACCGAACAGCAGGATGTAGACCATGCCGGTTAGCGGCGAGTGCACGCTTTGCAGCGTCAGCAGTATCAGTACCGCCGAGCCTGCCATGCCGTGCATTATGCCGACAAACAGGGCGCGTAACGGAAACCGGCGCCGGTTGTGGTGGTAGTGATGATGGACAGCTGTATAGCCACGCTCGCCGGCATGTGAATGCGCGTGCAAGTGCCGCTGGCCGTCGACGTGGCGGTGGAAGTGAAAGTGAATACGGTCGCGTTGCAGGCGTCGTAAAACATCGATGCCAAGACCGACCAGCATCAGGCCCACCATAAACTCCAGACCCTGCGCCAGTTTCTCCGGCATGACCGTGTCCAGCAACAACACCAGTGAACCAAATAAAAACAGGGTCAGGGTGTGACCCGCGCCCCACACTGCACCCTGGCGAATGCTGTCACCCACGGAACCGCTACGTGTCACCAGTGAGGCCATAGCAGCAACATGATCGGTCTCCAGCGCATGGCGCATGCCAAGCAGAAAGCCCAGTGACAGCAGGCTGAAACTCATGCTGCCTCCGGCGTCTTGCGCTCGCGCAGGCCACCTGCCCGCCTGATCATCAGGTTCCGCCGTCGCTGGACAGGACTTCATGCCTGCCATGGGGATGGTCGTGCTGATGGGCAGGCCGATGAGGATCCTGTGCAGCCGGCTCGATAGCGTGCAAATGCGCGGCGTCGGGCCTGGTTGCAGGTCGCAGTGTCTCGCCCTGCTCCGCCCGTTTGCGTTGCGCGGCCACTTCCGTGCGCAGCCATGCCAGCCAGCTGTCGATGGCTTCGCCCGATGTAGAGGACAACGCCAGCAGCGGGGATTCGCTTGCCAACTCGCGCAGGTAGCGCTCGGCGCGTACCGGACTGAAGTCGGTCAGGTAAGGTAGCAGGTCGGTCTTGGTGAGCACGACGAGGTCGGCGGCACGAAACATGACCGGGTACTTGGCTGGCTTGTCGTCCCCCTCGGGTACCGACAGCAGCGTGATATTGCGGTGTTGCCCCAGGTCAAAGCTGGCCGGACACACCAGGTTGCCGACGTTCTCGATGAACAGGATGTCGATGCCGTCCAGGTCCAGTTGATGCAGCGCCGTGTGCACCATGTGCGCATCGAGGTGACAGGCACTGCCGGTGGAGATCTGCACGGCCTCGACACCATGAGCACGGATGCGCTCGGCATCGTTCTCGGTCTCGAGGTCACCCTCGATGACGGCGATGCTGAATTCACCACCCAGCGCCTCGATGGTCGCTTCCAGCAGGCTCGTCTTGCCGGCCCCGGGCGAGGACATGAGGTTGACGGCGAGCACCTGGTGACGGTCGAAGTGCTCACGATTGTGTATCGCCTGGTGATCGTTCTCGCTCAACAGGCTTTTCAGCACCGTGATGGCCTCGTGGCCTTCGCCGGTGCGCGCCAGCCTGCCGTCGGCCCGTATCAGGTGTTCGTTGCCTGGCGTAATGTTACAGCCACAGGTATCACACATATTCATCTCCGGTTGTCAGGGGTAGATCCTCTGTACCCAGCACCTGGTCAAACAGCTTCCAGGCCGGGCGCGCCTCCTGCCGTGTCATCTTCCGGGTGGTGTAACCGACGTGCGCCATGACGAAGTCACCGACCTCGACCGCATCATCGTTCTGCATCATGAACAGGCTGATGTCACGCTCCACACCCCTGGCATCACAGCGGGCGCTGTAGCCGTCGATGGTCATGATCTTCATGGGTATGGCTAGATACATGGTTGGTTTGCCGCCTGTGGTTGCAGTTGTGACAATTCAAGGTTTGCCAGCAGCATCTCATCGCCACTGACCAGCCGCGTTCGATAGTCGCCGCAGGCAGCACACAACAGGCGATTGGGCACGACCTCCGACTCCGCGCCGCACTGTGTACATTTGACCTTCACCGGCGCAGTTTCAATCACCAGTTCCGCCGCCTCGGCCAGCGTGCCGGCCGCTGCCAGTGGCCAGGCATGCTCCAGCAGCTGCGCTTCCACGCCCGACAGCGGGCCAACCTGCAATACAATCCGCTCCACACGGCCGGCCTGGTGTTCCTGTGCGATACGCTCGACCTGTTCCATCAGTGCAATACAGACGGAGAATTCATGCATTATACCCGTCCTCCGCCGATAAGCGGCCGCGCAATAATTCGCGTCGCGACAGTGGTCTCCGCGAGCCGCTGTGATCCAGCCCGGTCTCAACCGGGTCTGCCAGTGCCTGTTCCCCGGTCGCCTCATACAAACGCCGCAGCACCTCGATGGCAATACTGCATGCCGTGTGCTGGTCAGCAATCGCCTGCACCGTCGTGAACAGCGGCAGGCTGAGGTGTGCATCGATACCCTCCGGGACACTCAGCGTGAAGTGGTAATCACCGGCAGGGTAGGTCACCTTGACCGTTTTTCCGCTTGCCAGTGTGGACCAGTCATCGTCGGCACCCGGCAAGAGCAACAGGTTCATACACCAGGGTGTCACCAGGACACCACAGAGACGGCCGTTAAACGCTTCGAAACCCACGGCCTCGACCCTGAGTGCCGCATTGTACAGGGGCAGCCCGCACATGCGCGGCTGCACGCGGTCGCGGTAGGCCACCACCAGCTTGTCGACGGCAGGAAACATGCCTCTCATTCGTCCGCCAGCGGCAGAAACATATCCTGTGCGGCGTCGCATTGCGGACAGCGCCAGTGGTCCGGCAGGTTGGCAAAGGGCGTTCCCGGCGGGATCTGCTCGACCGCATCGCCTTCAGCAGGGTCGTACACATACCAGCAAATGCGACACTCCAGCCGCGAGACGGCGTTGATCCGGCCCGAGGTCGCCACCGGGTTCACGCCAGCTCCGTCCAGTAGGGTTCCAGCAGCTCGTTGAAACGTTGCCGCGAGTCGTCCAGATCTTCCTGCGCCGCGCAGGCGACCGCCGGTATCTCCGTGACTTCCAGTGTATTCAGGATCAGCGTGCCCATGGAATTGGTATAGCGCACCCACCAGATACCCGGACAGGCCGTGCTGCTTATCTTGCAATCGCCATAACCGCGCGACAGTGTTTCGACTGGCCCCTGACCCAGCGCTTCGCCAAGAAAGCGGGTATCGCCTTCCGACAAGGGCAACAATGTCAGGTTGATAACATGTGCCGGGGCACCCGGCCGCCAGCGGGTCACCTGCTCCTGCAACTCGGTGAGGATCGGCAGGGCGTTCATGATATCCTCCGCTGCCTCGTGCCTGGCGAGCGCGGCAACGGCTTCGGCCTGCGGCCGGCGGTGTGCCAGCACCGGCACATCACACACTTCGATCAGATCACGCACGATACAACCGGATTCGTCCAGATAGAAGGTGCGCCAGATACCGGCAAGTACCGATTCCTGCATTTTTACCGTGACACCCTCGTTATATTTGAGGCTGACCTCGCCCTCGCCGAGGATCTGATTGACCAGTTCGCGGTTGGCTCCATCCAGTGCCGAGATGTCGGCAATCCACGGCTCAGCGCCGACGCGGTAGGACGCAAGCGCCTGCTGCAGCCAGTCGGTCACGGCCTTCGCACCCTGCAGGTGCTGCACCTGTTCCGGCTCCGGAATGTCCGGTGCGCGGTAGCGGCTCATCTCCGTCGGCAGAGAGATGAAATCCAGTGGTGCGCCGCCCTCTTCCGGCGGCTGACTGCCCGGACCCGTGAAACTCACCGCTATAGTGTTTGTTGTCATGGTTTCCCCCTGCCTGTCATCGCTCAGGCGCTGACCACCGGCATGCAGAAGCCCTTCGGTTGCTGCACTTCGGCCACCACCAGGGCGCTGATTTCCTGCAAATACTCCGACCAGTTGTGTATACCCGTGAGACTGCCGAGGTAGCCACCGTCGCGCAGCAACACCAGCGATGGCCAGGCCGTGAAACCATAGTGCTGCTGTAACGCCTTGCCGTCCCCGGCGGCAACCACGCCCGGGGTCAGCGCGCCATCAAAAGCCTTGACCAGTTCCGGCAGTACCACGGCGACATCGGTGGTGTCACGAAAAAGTTTCGGGTCACCGGCAAAGAACAGCACCGTGATACCCGGCTGGCTGATGAAGTCGTCGTGTGTCTGCAGCGTCACCTCGGGGTAACCGTAGTCATCGTGCAGGCGCTGTATGAGCGGATGGGTCATTGCGGACGCCCCAGTTCATAGCTGGCCATCTCCAGTTCACCCGGACCGGTAAGTTCGACAGACGCCAGCGCTGTGTCCCGTTCGTGGAACGGCACTCCCCAGTCCTGTAACACGGAACAGGCCCGGGCTATGGCCTCGGGTATACGCTGCCGGGTAATGTCTCGCAGACTGCCGCCATAATCGTCAAGTTGTTCCGGCTGCACTCCGATCAGGGCCAGTTGCTCAGGCTTGCCTTTCAGCAGCCGGGCCGATGCCAGCACCTCCTGAAAACCGGTCTGGTGCATGCTGACCTTCTTGGCGCCCATATACTGCGGCACATCGTTGTCCCGTATGACGCGTAATTCGCCAGGCTCAAGACCGAAATCGATAGCATCGAAAATCAGCAGACGCGAGACGCTGCTGACCCAGGGCAGCAGGAACATGCCCTGGGTGCCACCGTCCATGAGGCGAACATTGTCGGCGAAGACATGGCGGTTATTGAGTTCCTCGACGCAACGTACACCAAAACCCTCGTCGGCCCAGAGGATGTTACCGATACCGAGGATCAGCGTATCGGTCTCCATGCCGGCGTCCATCAGGGCTGGTCGTCCTTGAACATGCGCCAGCCGCCGATGATGGTACTGACGCTGCTTTCGCGGCCGATGATGTCGGCGCGCACCGCCATGTAGATATGGATGATGATGAACATGATCATGATCCACATCCCCATGTTGTGCCAGTTGTGGGTCGCCTCACCGCCGCCCAGCAGCGGAATAATCCAGCCAAACAGCCGGTCTGCCCAGCTGCCGCTGCCAAGACCCTCGCCGTAAAGCGCAAAGCCGGTGCCGATCATAAACAGTGTCATCAGGGTATTGAGAAAGAACATCGCCGTCTGCGCCAGCGCATTGTGCCCCAGCGTCTTGTGCTGTTTACTCGTCAGGAACAGGTAGAATCTGAGCTCGTAGAACAGGCTTTTCCACCAGGAGGCACGCCAGAACGGCAGATAGAAGATCTCGCGTGCATAGCGATTGCCCACCAGCGCCCAGTAGATGCGCACCGCAAAACCGATGGCAAACACATAGGCCGCGATAAAATGGATCAGGCGGATATTGCCCATGAGAAAATGATCGCTCGCCTCTCCCCCCAGTGATGGCAGGGGATTGGCGATCAGGTACCCGGTTACGGCCAGCACCAGGAAACTGAAGGTATGTAACCAGTGCCAGATGCGCACCGGGGCTTCGAACACGTACACGGCCTGCTGGTTGGACGGGTCGTGAGGACCACTTGCCACATTGCTGTTCATGTTACAGCCCTCCTACAGTACCTTGACCGTTGCCAGTTCCTTGCCGTCCGGAGACATCACGTGGGTCGAGCAGGCCAGACAGGGATCGAAGCTGTGAATGGTGCGCAGGATCTCCAGCGGCTGTTCGGGATTGGCCATCGGCGTACCGAGTAACGCCGCCTCGTAGGCGCCGATATTACCGGCCGGATCACGTGGTGAGGCGTTCCAGGTGGTGGGTACCACGGCCTGGTAATTTTCGATTTTCGTGTCCTTGATATGCACCCAGTGCCCCAGCGAGCCACGCGGTGCCTCAACGTGACCGACGCCCCTGGTATCGGCTGGCCAGCTTTCAGGTTCCCAGTTGTCCATGTTTGCCGTGGCGGTATCACCGGCCTTGAGGTTGGCCATCATATTGTCGAACACGTAGCGCATCTTGTGTGCGGCCCAGGAACACTCCAGGCCGCGTGCCGCAGTGCGGCCCAGGGTCGAGAAGATCGCCGTGAGTGGTAATCCGAGGTCATGCAGCAGACCGTCGACCTGCTCCTTGATCTCCTCGTCGCCGCGCGCGTAGGCCACCACGTAACGCGCCAGCGGTCCCACCTCCATTGCATTGCCGCGCCAGCGCGGTGCCTTGACAAAGGAATACTTGGCATTTTCGTCGATCTGTTCGATGTTGGTTTTGGTTCCCCTGGCATCGGGACCCAGCTCGAAGTGCGGTTCGGTAATACCATCCCAGGGGTGCAGGCCCACGGTCTCGTCCGGATACGCGTACCAGGAATGCGTCACAAACTCCTGGATCTGTTCGGGGTCGCGCACATCTACCTCGTGCACCTGCGACAGGTCGCCGTCGAGAATGGCGCCACCCGGCATCATCATGTTTTCCTGCGACCAGTCGTTGGCGACAATGGGGAAATCGCCGTAGGACATCAGGTTTTTGCTCGACAGGCCGCCGCCGTAGTTCCAGTCTTTGTAGAACGAAGCGATCGCTTTCAGATCGGGAATATAGACCTGGTCGATGAACTCGATGGAACGGTCAATGATGGATGACACCAGGTTGAGCCATTCCATGTTGATGCCACCGGTGCCGTCGAGACTGAAAGAACAGGGCATGCCGCCGACCACCCAGTTCGGATGCGGGTTGCGGCCGCCGAAGATGGTATGGATCTTGACGATCTCGCGCTGGAAATCGAGCGCTTCGAGATAATGCGTCACCGCCATCAGGTTGGCTTCGGGTGGCAGCTTGTAGGCCGGGCTGCCCCAGTAGGCATTCGAGAACGGTCCCAGCTGACCGGATTCGACAAAGCGCTTCAGCCGCGCCTGGGTGTCACGGAAATAACCCGGCGAAGACTTGGCCCAGGTTGAAATACTCTGCTGCAAGGCCGAGGTTGCCCTGGGATCGGCCTTCAGCGCACTGACGACATCAACCCAGTCGAGCGCGTGCAGGT
>JBATFE010000077.1:0-12188 GCA_049664445.1 Gammaproteobacteria bacterium | reverse complement strand
CTACAGATCTGCCAGCTTCTGATGATTGCCTGATCGTCCGGGTTTCCGAAACACCGCAGGGTCTATGGATGGATTGCTGACGCGGGATATTTTCAGGCAGGGCACAGCAGTGGTTTGCGGGCCTGATGTGAGATCACATGCACCCTAAAACCACGCCTCAGTGGCAGCACGATCATATCTTCGGCCAGGACAGGGTCAGGCCCGGTGAACGTCGCACCCTGTGGGTAATAGCCATCACCGCAACCATGATGGTGATCGAAATCGCTACGGGGCTTGCCTATGGCTCCATGGCGCTGCTGGCCGATGGCTTGCACATGGGGTCGCATGCGGCTGCCCTCAGCATCGCAACCATTGCCTATATCTATACGCGCCGTTGCGCTGCCGATTCGCGTTTCTGTTATGGAACGGGCAAGGTCAATGCCTTCGCCGGCTATACCAGTGCTGTACTGCTTGTGTTGTTTGCGCTCCTGATGGCAGGGGAGAGTGTCAATCGCCTGTTTAATCCCGTCGAGATTGGCTTTAATCAAGCCATCGTGGTTGCCATTCTGGGGTTGCTCGTAAATGGCGCCAGCATGATCGTTTTGGGCGGTCATCATCACGACCACGACCACGAACAACATGATCATCAACACCATCACGATCATCAGCATACGGATCACAACCTCCGTGCAGCCTATCTGCATGTGCTGGCAGATGCACTGACCTCCGTGCTGGCGATTTTTGCCCTGCTCATGGGAAAGTACCTCGGCCTGAACTGGATGGACCCGGTGATGGGTATCGTCGGTGCCATTCTGGTGGCACGCTGGTCGCTGGGGTTGATGCGCGATACCAGTGGTATTCTGCTGGATCATCAGGCCCCGGCTGTCATGCTGGAACAAACGCGCGCCGCCATCGAGCGCGTTGATGACAACCACATCAGTGATCTGCACATCTGGTCCATCGGACCCGGTATCTATTCAGCCACTATCACGGTAGTGAGTGACGCGCCAAAGCCACCGGAGTACTACAAAGGCCTCATCCCGAAGGATCTGGGCATCGTTCACACCATCGTCGAGGTGCACCATGCCCGGCGCTGATAATTCAGCGGAATACTGAGCCATTAAGGTGCATAGTGCGCACCAAAAATGACCGTGCAGGCTGTTGTTTGAAAGTATGTACGGCGCCATTTTTTTCATTAATGCCTGAATGATTTCCATCAATAGTCTCACCGGTCCCTGATACACGGGCAAGTCATCACAGCCTTGTGTAATATACTTCACGGAATCGCTTTCAGAGAGTGCAAGTACACGTTATGGCACAACGGGCAATACGGGAATACGAAGGCAAGCGGGTATTCCACAACGATTGGTCAAGGCATTTCGGCCAGTTCCACTACACGTTCGAGGCGGCCAGCGTCGCCAGTGGCGACGAGTTGCGTTCGCTGGCTGATGACGCTGATTACGACTGGCTGCGCCGGATGCCGCTGGTGGTCAAGCCGGATATGATCTTTGGCAAGCGCGGACTCAATGACCTGGTGTTGTACAAGGTCAATACGCCGGGCGACGTGACCCTCGATGACGCGGCGCGCTGGATTGATGAAAAGCGTGCGCAGACCACCACCTTGCTCAGTGGCCAAAGCGGCATACTGAGTCGCTTCATCGTCGAGCCCTTTGTTGCGCACGACAGCGATGCCGAGTATTACATCGCTGCACAAATGGGTGACAGCGGCGACATACTCTCGATGAGTTCGCGCGGCGGCGTCCATATCGAGGACAACTGGGAAAGCGTCAGGCAGATCGAGATCCCGCCATTTATCAAGGATGCTGAACTCGGCGACATGATTGCCGCGGCAGTGCCCGAGGATGTCACCGACCGGGAGCGATTTACCCTGTTTGCCACAGACTTCTACCGCTTCTTCCGCGACCAGCATTTCACCTACCTGGAAGTCAACCCGTTCTATTTTGACGGTGAGCAGGTCTACCTGCTGGACCTGGTTGCCAAGGTCGATGACACAGCCGGTTTCCTGATGGAGAAGCGCTGGGGGCCGTTGTACTTCCCGACGCCGTTCGGCATGAAAGCACCCGGAGCGGAAGAAAACCGGATCAAGGCCATGGATGAAAAAAGCGGCGCCTCGCTGAAGCTCACCATCCTCAAACCGCAGGGCCGGGTGTGGATGCTGGTCGCCGGCGGTGGTGCCTCCGTGGTGTACGCCGATACCATCACTGACCTGATCGGCGCGGATGAGCTGGCCAATTACGGGGAATATTCAGGTAATCCGAGCACCCAGGAAACCCGTGTATACACCGAAACTCTGCTCGACCTGATGACGCGCATGCCCGATCCCCAGGGACGTGAAAAGCTGCTGATCGTTGGCGGCGCCATTGCCAACTTCACGGATGTCGCCAGGACCTTCACCGGCATCATCCAGGCTTTCCGGCAGTACCACGAAAAGATGAAGGCGGTAGGTGTGCGCATCTATGTGCGCCGTGGTGGCCCGAATTACGAAGTGGGTCTGCGCAACCTGCACAAGGCGGCCAATGAACTGGGTCTGCCCATCGAGGTGTACGGCCCCGAAACCCACATGACCGACATCGTCAGAATGGCGCTGGGTACCTGACCGCTACAGCAGAGGATAATCGCCAATGAACACGCATCAGAATCCTGCGACAGCCGAAACAAGCGGCATAACGTCCGGCGGCTGTGTCCTGTTCAGTCGGGATACGCAGGCCATATTCTGGAACAATCACCAGACCGCCATCCAGCGTATGCTTGACTACGATACCCTCATCGGTCGCGAGCTGCCGTCGGTCGCCGCCATTGTGTCGCCCACCGGCAGCAGCCGTTTCGGCAAGTTCTTTTTTGGCAGCAGCGAGATACTGGTACCGATCTATAAAAGCACCGCGGATGCCGTCGCCGCGCATGCGCAGGCCAACGTGTTGCTCAACTTCGCATCCTTCCGGCGGGCCTACCGCATCAGTCTCGAGGCACTCGATACCCCCGGCATAGACACCATCATGATCACCGCGGAGGGTATCCCGGAGCGGCATGCACGTGCGCTCAAGCTGCGCGCACAGGCACTGGGCAAGCTGGTCATCGGCCCGGCCACGGTGGGCGCCATCACAGCGGGTGCCTTCAAGATCGCCAACATCGGCGGCACTGTCGAGAATATCATCGCCAGCAAACTGCACCGCGCCGGATCCTGCGGGCTGGTGACCCGCTCTGGCGGTCTGTTCAATGAGCTGGCTCACACCATTGCCCTGAACGCGGACGGCATCTGTGAAGGTGTCGCCATCGGCGGTGACCGTTTTGCCGGCTCGGGTTTCCTGCAGCATATGCTGCGCATGCAGGACAACCCGGCAGTGAAATACCTGCTGCTGCTGGGCGAGGTCGGCGGCAGCGAGGAGTACAAGGTTATCGAAGCGGTGCAGGATGGACGTATCAGCAAACCCGTCATCGGCTGGTGCGTAGGGACCATCGCCAGTCACTTTTCAACCGGTGTGCAGTTCGGACACGCCGGGGCCAGCGCCAGTACTGACAGGGAAATGGCCGGCACCAAGAATGAGGCCATGCGTGCCGCCGGGATTCGAGTGCCACGCAGCTTCAATGATCTGCCGGAGATTATCAATGGCGTCTACAGCGAGCTGCATGCCGAGGGCATCATCGAGGATATCAAGGAACCGCCGATCACACCGCTGCCGGAAGACTGCCAGACAGCGCTCAATGCCGGTCGGGTGCGCAAGGGGACGCATTTCACCTGCACCATCTCGGACGACCGCGGCGAGGAAGCCACCTATGCCGGTTACCCGATCAGTGCGGTGGCCACCCCGGATACCGGCTTTGGTATTGCCGATGTCATCACCCTGCTGTGGTTCAGACGGCGTTACCCGAAATGGGCGAGTGATTTTCTGGAGACCGTGATCAAGACCGTGGCCGACCATGGCCCGGCGGTCAGTGGTGCACACAACGCCCGTGTCACTGCTCGTGCCGGCAAGGATGTCATCAGCGCGCTGGTGACCGGCCTGCTCACCATCGGTCCGCGTTTCGGCGGCGCCATTGACGGTGCCGCGCACTACTTCAAGCGCGGTGCTGACAAGGGACTGGCCGCCGATGAATTCATCGACGACATGGCCGTGCAGGGGATGATCATCCCCGGTATCGGTCACCGCATCAAGTCGATCAAAAACCCGGATCTGCGCGTCGAGGGCCTGAAGCGCTATGCAGAACAGCACTTCCCGGCTACGCGGCTGCTGGACTATGCACTCGAGGTAGAGCAGCGCACCACCAGAAAGAAGGACAACCTGATCCTGAATGTCGACGGTACAATCGGTGTACTGATGGTGGATATGTGGCGCGGCCTGAATTACAGCGAGGAGGACATCGAGCGTTTCATCGAGTCGGGCACGCTTAACGCCTTCTTTGTGCTGGGTCGCTCGATCGGTTTCATTGGCCATATTCTCGACGAAAAACGGCTTAACATGCCGATGTACCGCCATCCGTTCAACGACATTCTTTATGACGTGCCGAAGGCAGTGGATGATCAGTAAGGCTCGAATGCCTCGTGCAGAACTGAACAACTCCCAACAGCGTGGCATCCGACGACGACAGCTTTGACGCGGCAATCCGCGCCCACGATGCGGCCATGTCAGCCTGTGGCCTGGATGTCTGGATAGGGGCCGAACCGACCTTCACCAACCGCCACTCCGAGTCGCCCGAATGGCTCACCGATGCACTTGGCGAAACCAAGTACGGCTACGCCTGCCGCATCATCGAACGCCTGCGTGACAGCACACCCGGTGCGTTCGTACTGCAGACCCTGGGGCGGCAATATCCGGGTGAACAGCGACCCCGCTGGAGCCTCGGCCTGTATCGACGCCGCGACGGCCTGTTGCTGGCGGACGGGTTACCGATAGACCCGCTGGGTACGCCCTGTCACTGTGAAGAGCAGCAGATGACGGCGTTCTGGCAGTCCTTGAAGCATGCACTCGGTCGGCAGGGCTGGTCGGCGGCGGCGTTTCGAGTTGACAGGGAGCTGGGACTGCGGGTGCTGTTTCGTTGCGACGGACAACAGGCACTGGCCGACCCGGCAACCGATGCGCGGCTCGGCCGGGATTCACTGCATACGCAGGCCATGCCGCCACACGCTGCCCTTGACGATCTCGCCGGAGAGGGGCTCTTCCTGGTTGCACTCGGCTGTACGACCACGGGGCCGGACAAGAGCCTGCAAGCCTGTATAGAACTGCCGTGTTTTCCGAATGCCCCGACCTTTATGTCCTTCCTGCAGCGCGTCGCGGAGGCAGCGTGTGAGACCGGACTTGCCGCGCTGCTGTGGCGCGGCTTTCCGCCGCCGGTGGATGACAGCGTCGCCTGGACCACGGTCACGTCCGACCCGGCAGTCATCGAAATCAATACCGCCCCGGCTACCCGTGTCAGCGACTTTCTGGACATGAGCCGCAGGATATACACTGTGGCGGAGGCCGAGGCTCTCGCGCCTTACCGGCTGCAATACAACGGCAATATTTCCGATAGCGGTGGTGGCGGGCAGTTTACCCTCGGTGGTCCGTGTCCCGCCCGCAGTCCGTTCTTTGTTGCGCCCCAGCTCATGACCCGCCTGGTGTGCTACCTCAATCGACATCCAGCGCTTTCTTACTGGTTTGCGCCGCTCTATGTCGGCAGTTTCAGTCAATCGCCGCGCGCGGATGAAAACGTGCTGGAATCTTTCAGTGAACTGCAAGTGGCGCTGCGGCATCTCGCTGCCACTGCGCAGCCGGAGCCGGAATTTATCTGGCGCAGCCTGAGCCCCTTTCTGGTCGATACCTCGGGCAATGCCCACCGCAGCGAAGTAAATATCGAGAAACTCTGGAACCCCGGGTTGCCAGGTCGCGGCTGTCTGGGTCTGGTCGAGTTCCGCGCGTTTCGCATGGCGATCGATGCGGAAACCGCGGCCGCCATTGCTGCCTTGCTGCGTGCGCTGGCGGCGATGCTGAGCCGGCAGGCTGCAAATCATCAGCTGATCGAATGGGGCAGCCGGCTGCACGATCGTTTTGCGCTGCCGTTCTACCTGCGCCAGGACCTGCACACGGTATTCAGTGACCTGCAGGCCGCCGGACTGGGGCTGGGCGCCCCGATCACCGGGCGTTTGACGGCCGATGACTGGCGCCACATCGGCCATGCCGAGTTTGCCGGTTGCCGGCTCGATGTCGACCAGGCGATTGAATTCTGGCCGCTGCTGGGTGATGCCGCCTTGCAGGAAGGCGGCTCACGTCTGGTTGATGCCAGTACCTCGCGGCTACAACTCACCCTGCGGCCCTGCATTGCCGCGGCCGCGGACCTCGATGGCTGGCAACTGCTGGCCGGCCACTACCGGATTCCCTTGCGGCAGGAACAGGACGCGTCCGGGCCTGTGTTGATTATGGGCTTGCGCTATCGCGCCTTTGTGCCCTGGAAAGGTCTGCATCCTGCTGTGGGTGCGCAGGGACCGATTGTGCTAACGCTGCTGCCGCCCGGTGCGCAACGCGGGCTATGCGTCAGGCTGCATGACTGGCAGCCACAGGGCAAAGCCTACGCTGGTTTGCCCGACTCACTCGACGAGGCAAAAAGGCGCATCCGCGAGCGCTTTGTGGTGGAAGAGATCGAGGCAAGCGCGGTACCCGCTGCCGTCACGCCACCGGCCGATGCCTTGAGTGATTACTGTTTCGATCTGCGCTGCACCTGAACGGCACAGTGATTCCTGTTGTGTTCCTTCCCTGTAGTTGCTCACTGGCAATCAATACAGAAAAATCCTCGTCCAACCCTGCCCGCGGGCACAGCAGTAAAAGGAACCCTGTCATTAACGAGAGGGTCCCTCCTGCGCGCCCGTCTGGATTTCAGTTCTAGCGCGAGAGCAAAGGCTCATCAGGCATGTATGGTTTCCTTCTGGGGATGAAGATTTCCAGGATGCCGTTGTCTGTGCTTGTCGTCATGCCAGTCACATCGGCATCGTAGGGGAGTCGCAGTTGTTTGCGGACACGCATCTGCCATTGCGAGCTGCTGCGGGCGCCGGGGTCACGCAGACCATACCGGTCACTATGCGCAACTTGCAGTACCAGACGGTTACGTCGCAGATTAACCTGGATATCTTCAGGCGCTAATCCTTCGGTATAGGCCCGTACGTAATAGCCGTCGCCGGTCATATCTGTTTGTAATCGAAACGAGCCTGAAAAGTGATGACCTCCCATCGATCCTGCATAGGGAGGATAATGTCTCCCACCCGGGGCATCGTAAAATCCGTAACCCCACGCAGTCACGGGCAACAAAGCGGAAAAAAGGACACTGACAATCAACAACCTGGTGTTCTGACGCATGGTTTAATCCCTCAATTTGTGTGTGCGGTATTGATATCTGTTGCTCATACGTCAAGTATAGCTCTTCGTGAATGTCGTGTAGCGCTGGCACATCGTCCAACCGTGGTTAACACCGTGTCCCTGGCGTCCTGTAATGCTCCCTTGAGATTTCTCGGCGCCTTCAAGGTGGCTGTTAGTCAGCGGGCGCGGGTTATTCAACATCGCTTTCGTTGTCTGCGGTGGGTTCCTGCTCGGCCAGGACTTCTTCCGATGCCTCGATGCCGATGTGATAGCAGCCATAACCGGGCATGACGAACTGGTCGACAGCCATGCCGATGATAATGCCGTTTGCAGTTGACAGGATATCGCTGGTCTCGTTGGTGATCGGGTCGGTAATGGTGCCAAGCACCTCGTCGACCTTGACCATGTCACCCTGCTTTTTTTTGCTTAACAGGATGCCACCGCGCTCAGCGCGTATCCATCTGGACTTGTAATAGATCGGTTCGGGTTCGCCCCAGGTGAAGAGGCGCGAATACATGCCCTGGTGTTCCAGTAAACGGTTAATGCTACTGACGCCGATTTCAATCTGATCTTCCTGAATGCGCAGGGATTCCCCGACTTCCAGGGTAACGGCAGTGATGCCATGATCAACGGTGGCAAAGCGCAGCATGCCGGGATTGCCGGTGCTGTGTATGACCACGACCTTGCCGAAGCCTTCGGTGAGATCAGCAACTTTCTCATTGCGTATGTCAGCGCGTATCTGTGGCATGTTGGTGCGGCGTAATGACCCGGTGTGCATGTCAACCAGGAAATCACAATGCACGATGACTTCATTAAACAGTGACCAGGCGATGCGCGATGCCATGCTGCCGTTGGCCTCACCCGGGAAGAACCGATTCAGGTCGCGTCGGTCGGAAAGGTAGCGGGAGCCTCGGTGGAATCCTTGCAGGTTGACGATCGGGACACCGATGATAGTACCCGTCAGCTTCTCCGGGTTGATGTCATACATCACCCGGCGCACGATTTCGATACCATTCAGTTCGTCGCCGTGCACCGCCGCCGTCATGCACATGGTTTTGCCGGGCATCTTACCCTTGATGACCATCACCGGTGTCGGTGTAGCCAGGCCCGGGATACTGCCGGTAGTCGACCACGCCAGTCGCGTGGCGGTACCGGGTTCCACCTCAGAGCCCAGTATCACCAGTTTATCCTCATCATCAGCCGCTTCGGCCGCCCTGTCGGTTTCGGCTGATTCATCTGGAAACGCGGGATCGTGTATCTTCGTCACGGACTCGGTTGCAGGCACGGGCAGTGGCAAGGGTGCCACTTCCTTCAGGTCAAGGTTCGGTGCGATTACCGGCTCGATCAGTTCTGTTACCTGCAGGCTGTTGCCAGCTGGCTGTTCCTGTTGGCCGGTGGCGCTTGTTGCCGGCTGATCGGCGACAACTGTGTGGCTGGCACCCGGCAGGATGAGAGACAGGAGAGCTATGGCAGTCAGGTCGGATCGGAGCAGCTTTGCAGTCATAAATCAGAACACATGTGGATCAGTTGATATCCTGTTTGATATCTGCGGATTGATTGAGACCTTTAGCGAATTCCAGTCGTGCGTCGATCTGCGTCGGTAAATGACGCTGTGCCTGCACCTTTTGCAGGTTGGTCAGCAGGCCCTGGCCGCTGGCAATCTGGATACTGAGCCCGGGGCGTGCATTCAGTTCCAGCATCAGTGGCCCAAGGTTACGGTCAATAACGATATCAACACCCAGGTATCCGAGGCCAACCGTGTCTGCGCATTGCATGGCGATCCGCAGGATGTCGTCCCAGTGGGGAATGACAATGCCGCTGGTTTCATGTCCGGTGTCGGGATGTCGATCCACGAGCTGATTATGGTGCACGGCATGGGTCGTCACGCCGGTCGTGATATTAACGCCGAGTCCGACGGCCCCCTGGTGAAGGTTGGCCTTGCCGTCCGAGTCACGGGTAGGGAGTCGGATCATGGCGGCCGTCGGGATGCCTCTGAAGACAATAATTCTGATGTCCGGGACACCCTGGTAACTGATGTGCTCAAACATCGGATCAAAATCCACGCGGTATTCGAGAATGGCCTTGTCAGGGATGCCGCCGAGACTGTACATACCGCTGAGAATATTCGACGTGTGGTGTTGTATGGCATCGAGGGTGAGCAGGCTGCCATTTGCCTTGCGGAAAAATTTACCCATGTGGCCGTCGATGACCTGGATGCCGCTGCCGCCGCTGCCGTGTGCCGGTTTGATGACCAGTGCCTGGTGCTCGGCAAGGGTGCTTGAAATTTCCTGTACCTGATGCTCGATGGCAACGACACTATAGAGCTCCGGCACCGCGATCCCGCTTTGCAGTGCAAGTTTCTTGGTTTCGAGCTTGTTGTCAACCAGCGGATAGAGTCTGCGCGGATTATAGCGCATGATGTAATCCGAGTTGCGCTGGTTCATGCCCAGCACGCCACGTTTGCGCAATTCACCGGGTAATGCAAAGAATCTCAATTTATTTCCTTGTCCAGCATGCCTTTAAAGCGTACCAGTTCCGTCAGCCGGTAACCGGTATAACTGCCCATCCACAGGCACAGACCGAGGACCACGAGTAATAGTTCCGGGAACACAAAGATAAGATACATCAGGTTTTCGTTGACCATGACCACGTAGCCAATGCAAGCAACGAACAGGCTGCCAAGGCCCTGCAGTATGGCATCCCTTGCGCCGTTTTCCTCCCAGGTGATCGACATGCGCTCGATGGTCATGGCAAGGATGACCATCGGGAACAACGAGATGGACAACAGACGCTCGACCCCGAGCTGGTTGGTTATCAGGCTGATCAGCAGCATCAGGATCACGACAATAACCAGTACCGCGGCCAGTCGCGGCACCAGCAACAGAAACAGCCTCTCAAGGTAAAAGCGAATCATCAGTCCAGTGGAAACGATCAGGCTGAACATGATGACGCCCCAGAAGAGCTGTGTCTCCCGAAAGGCCATGGCGATCAGGATGGGCATGAAGGTACCGAAGGTCTTCAGGCCGATGATGGTACGCAGGAACACAACCAGTAATGCGCCCAGCGGCAGCATCAGCAGCAGCTGGTAGGTGTTCTGGTTCTGGACCGGTAGAGACAGCAGGGAAAATTCTGAAAAGAAGGAATCGCGTTTCGCGGCACCTTGGCGGGCAACATCGATGAGTTCGGTATAGGTGCGGGTCAGCGAGAATCTGATCTCAAGATCATTGCCGCCTTCAAGCGACGAGATATCCCGGTCACCGACTTTCCAGACAAGGAAATTGGCCGGGATGCCCTCTCTGCCGGTCTCGGGATCGAAGGTCAGCCACTTGTCACCATTGTGCACCTGCAGCAAGGGACGCAAAACGGCGTTATTCGCCGAGTCGACGATATCGATTCCCCATATTGCGCGCGCCGGGATGCGTACACCTTGTAACACGTTGATAATTTCGTTTGTCCACTGACCACTGCTGGTGGCCCTGTCGCGGATCAGTTCCACGTTTTCATTCGGCGCGCTCGAGTTGAGCTGCTTGAGCAGTTCCAGCGTATACGACTCCACGTCGGCGGACTCTTCGCGCACATCATCGATAATTGCCCTGATTGCTGAGGCGTAGGGTTCCTCATAAGCCGGTGGCTCCGGGAAGCCGGGCTGTGTGTCCCAGTCAACGCCCAGGTTTGAGCGGGCCACCGTTATCCGGTAATACAGTGTTTGCATGCCTTTTGCGCGGCGTATCGCCCAGTCAGCCCTGCGGTTATCCTGTGTTTTTGCAATGGTGAGTCCATAGCGGCTGGAGATGAAGTCCTCGTCCAGCAACATGAACCCCGGTGTATTTTCAGGGATGAACAGCGACAGTTTCGCCGGTTTGCCCGTGCCCTCGAATGACACCTGTGCCTGCACGGTCCACACTTCTGTATTCTGCTCGGGTGTCAGTGGCAGACCCAGTTCATAGGCCTTGTAGGCAGTGATCGTCAGGCCAAGCAGTATCAGTGCCAGCGCCCAGCCTTTTGCGGTAAAAGAGTTCACGTCTTGTTGTGCATCATGATCAGGGTGTCGGGCAATGTGCCTGTGTCAGGTAGGTGCTGTCAGGGTCAACGACCGCAACGCCTTGCAGGAACTCACGGCCCAGCAGCACATCGTATATATAATCAGTGCGTTGCGCGAGGGTGAATTCCGTGACATGTCTGCGTCCGTCAAAACAGATTTCCAGTTCAACCACGGCACGGCGGTCGTCATCACCATCGTTATCCTTGATGCGTACACGTCGCACCCTGGGTTTCTCCATGTGCAGGGTGTGTTGCTTGTCATCAACGTCTTCCAGCAGCAGGTCGAATCTCACCCAGCGATCACCGTCACGCATGAATTGCTCGACATTGATGGCGTGAATGGACGAGGTCTTGGCACCGGTGTCCAGTTTGGCTTTGAGTGTCAGCGCGGGTTCGACCAGGCTGATTTTTTCTACCCAACCCGCGATGACCTTGCCGGGGTCCTTGCTGCTGCCGTGGGCAAGCGGTGTGGCCAGCAGCAAGGCGACACACAGTCCATATAAAACATTCATGCAGTGCCTCCTGGGGTAAGCTGTCGAGGGTTGCCGGTGGAATTCGGGATCTGCCGGAGTGTTATTCCGGGATGCTGATTATATAGAAGGGTCGAGGTGAAGTAAGACCCCTGTGAAAAAGTTGTAGCGACCGCTGTCCGGGTGCCGAATCAACACTAACAAAAATGTATAACACACTGTATTATTTAATAAATTAAGTATTTTCTGCTGTGTATGCAGCGCCGTGTGCTTGTGGTTGCGACAGTTGCTGACGTGGCATCACATTCCAATACACGACCTAACCTTGTATATTACGCGGCCTTGTTTGCACCGGCTT
>JBATFE010000076.1:0-1524 GCA_049664445.1 Gammaproteobacteria bacterium | reverse complement strand
GCTTTTGGGTCGCCGTTTATTTTGCGTGAACGGCAACTTTTCTCTGAACCGGACGTTCCTCCGGTCGCCTGTGTAGTTCAGGAGTTGGCCGATAGTCGTCTATTAGGAACCCCGCATCAGTGGGGTTTTCTATGTCCGTGGAACGGCAACTCCTAGCCCGTAATACGACCCAGGGAGCAATTATAAAATAAGCATCTCTAAAATACAGGAATCAACCCGAGGCTCGAGGAGAGTCGATTATGCAGTTGCGAGATTGTGCTCGCGACAGTCTTTTCTGCGTGGATACTCTCGAGATGCGTGGGTTATGATGCTTCCTGTACTCGCTCCGATTTGCGTCTGGCAATTTGTTAATTAAACCAACGAAATATTCTATGTACTACGCCATCAGTGAAACGTCACTTCAAACCCGTAAGAAAAACATTTTCTTGGGCGTGCTGTTCTCTCTGGTATTAGCTGCCGTTATTACTGCCGGACACTTTCAATACCCGGAAACCTACAATGATATGGTTTTTTGGTCCGTTATTATCGTGGTGGTTGTTGGCAATCTTGTCAATTACTACCGTTATCGCCGTTATCTGAGTCTAGTCGAAGATCATCGGATTGAAATTGGCGACGATGAAGTTTTATTTTTTACTGGAACCGATAAATCCGTGCTGGACACTAAAGAAATTGTTGCGCTGACTTTTTATCGCAGGAAAGGACAGGTTGAGCACATTCAACTGAAATTAAGGAATGGTCGGGGTATACGCCTTGAGGGCTATGCCGATTTGGAGCAGTTGGGTGGTGCTATCGCAGACCGGATACCCAAAAAAATGGTGGTTGGCAGGAAGCCCTGAATATTGTTCGTTGGTCGTCGTTATTGCAGGTGCTAAATGTCTCATATTGGCCGGACTTCCCCTTTTACAAGAATGCTGAGGCGTGATTCTGTCCTGGCCGCGAACGGCAGGAATGCGGCGTACACCGGAAGTTAAAGGGTTAACCCTCTGTAATTGCAGCTATACGGTGAAAGTCGGTAGAGTAAGGATGTGGCGCGGTGGCCTAAGGTTCTGCCTAACAGTTGCCGCCCCTTTCGTCTGGCGGTGCCTCAATAGCCTAACCATCACTCCGTTTCCACATCCACCGGGTCGCCGGAAGCAGTCACCCGCTTCCGGCTCCCACAGAACGTAGCGTGCCGATTTCCGGCACTACGCTCTTCAGAGATTGCTTCACAGCACGGCAAGTAACTGAAGCTCCTGAAAAGGAAGCCTCAGCTTTGGTTGCTGTATCGGATATCGCGCTGAGATACCCTGGAATGCTTCCCAGGTCACAAAGCCCTTGCGACTTCGACTACTAAGCATCTTACGCCAGTAACGCATCACGAACCGATGCACTTTCTGCAAGGCACGCAGGTTCCGGTTGATACGTCTCCTCTCTGAGCGCAAGCGCCAGTTCACCCAGCCACCGTTCCCGTCCGTACGACTCAACATCCGCAAAGTCCTGACCATCCACACCCGGTACGCCCTTGTTGGAGCGGCATTGAGCATA
>JBATFE010000075.1:0-3703 GCA_049664445.1 Gammaproteobacteria bacterium | reverse complement strand
TGGCAGATGAGGCAGCAGCATCGCCGGGCATCTGGTCGAGCAGGGGCTTGACGTGGCCGACAGAAATGCCCTGGTTGAGTAACTCGACAATACGGTTGATGCGTTCCACATCCTGGTTTGTATAGAGTCGGTGGCCCTTGGGTGTCCGTTGCGGGATGATCAGACCGTAACGACGTTCCCAGGCACGCAGCGTCACGGAATTCACGCCTGTGAGGATGGATACGGTACGTATCGGTAGCAGGCCTTCGGCCGGTGGTGCCAGCATTTTATTGACAGACGCGTCCATGGAGGATCTCGCTAAAAGTTATACAATAATTTTCACGTATTGTACAAGAAATTGTAAGCGAGGGGCAGAGCAGTTTTTCGGTGTTTCAGCAGGGTCATCGCTCTGCGCAGATCGGCTTCAATGTGCATACTGCAGGAGGTTTGCACGGTCGGTTCTGTCATTCGCAAACCCGGTCTGCATCCGCCAGGGTTTTCCGTTGCAGTGCGGGTAATTGCTGCAATCGCGGGTACAGCCGCGGCAAGGCAGGCGATGGTTGTCGTTGCCCTGCGCCAGTATGACGGCTGTTTGCCCATGATGATTGCGTGCTGTTGTGCTCATGCTGCTATGCCCTTGTGATGGTAAAAAAAACCGGGATGGTGGGGGGGCACCATCCCGGTAACTTTCAAAAACTTGTTCTCCTGGAGAGATCAGGAATCAACGCCGGGTGAGGCGTGATAGCGATGCGGCTGCCTAGCCCTCGTCGATACCGCTGTCTACCGGGTTGTGGATGATCTCGTGCAGGCGGCTTCCCGGCACGAAAGAATGCAGTACCTCGATGCTTTCACGTTCAGCGACACGGATGGCCTCGTCGTAGTACTGCGCGGTCTTGCGGATCTGTAATTCGTAGTTGCTCATGGCGGTTCTCCTCTGTGGTTGGGCGGTGCTGCCTGTTAAGTACCCTGGTGACAAAAAGTGTTGGTCCCTTCAGGTACGAATTTTGTACAAATCGTTCAATCCAGTTACGTCTTGATTCACATCATAGTACAAAAACTATACATGTCAAGCACTGATTATCATAAATTCGTTGAATAAATATGTATAGCTATAAAAAACAGTGATTTAAAACTATACATAGGCTGTACAAATAATGCCGGGATTGTCGTCAGCTGTTGCGGATTTTGTCCAGAGAAGTGCTTGATTGTTTGGCGCGGCAAGGGGTATCCGCTTCTGGCCGGTAAGGGTTGCTGTCTGGAAAGCGTGCCTGTGGGCGTCCAGCCAGTCAGGCTGACGGTTTTATCTAAACTGAATTTGTGTCATATTCCCGCGCCACTGGAATTCGCTTCATTCAAGGAAACCCTGACCCGTAAAACAATCAATGAAGGGTGCACTCCGCGCGCTGTGCATTAACTCACACCCTGCATTGACCGACTGGATCAATCAGGGATTCACTGAACAGGACTTCTTGTACCAATCCGAACCGACACGATTTGCAGTTACATCATTTTCTCTGGCATCTTACTTAAAGCAGCAGGTATCCAATGAACCATATGAGTTATTCCCTGCCACGGGTTCTTGAAACGGAACTGGCGCGTGCGCTGGAAGACTGGCAACAGCACGACAAGGTGACGCGCCTCTGGGACCGCGATGCATCACTCTGGAGCAATAGCGATGAGGCACACTGGCTGGGCTGGTTGACCATTGTGCAGCAGTCGCTGGAACAGCTCGATGACGTGCAGGCGTCGATACGCAGCTTGCTCGACAGTGGTATCCGGCAGGTGGTGCTGCTGGGCATGGGTGGCTCCAGCATGGCGCCGGAGGTGTTGCGTGAAACCTTCGGTCAACAGCCGGATTCGGCCGAGCTGCTGGTGCTGGACAGTACCGACCCGGCACAGATCAGTACCATCGAGGCGGCGCTGGTGCCTGGACAGACGGCCTTCATTGTCGCCAGCAAGTCCGGCAGTACCCTGGAACCCAATATTCTCAAGGCCTATTTCTACCAGCGCATGGTCGAGGCCGTTGGCGCTGAACACGCTGCTGCACACTTCATCGCGATTACCGACCCGGATTCCGCTGTGGAGCAAGCGGCGAAAAAGGACGGCTACAGACTCATTTTTCATGGCGTGCCTGCAATCGGCGGGCGTTTTTCCGCCCTGTCGAATTTTGGCGTGGTGCCTGCCGCCCTTATCGGCATCGACTGCCGGCGGTTTCTGGAAAATACACAGGCGATGGTATCGGCCTGCACGATAAAGACCGCGGCCGAGAACCCGGGCGTGTTGCTGGGCTGTCTCCTCGGTGTGGCGACGCTCAATGGTCGCGACAAGCTGACCTTGATTGCCTCTGCGCAGGTGGCCTCGATGGGCGCCTGGCTGGAGCAGTTGATCGCCGAGTCCACAGGCAAGCAGGGCAAGGGCGTGTTGCCGCTGGACGGTGAGCCACTCGGTTCGCCGGCTGTCTACGGCGATGACCGCGTGTTCGTCTACCTGCGCCACGATGAGAGCGCCGATGCCGGCCAGGACCGCGCCGTCGAGCAGCTGGAACAGGCCGGCCAGCCGGTGATTCGCATCAACATCACGGATGTCTACAGCATTGGCCAGGAAATGTTTCGCTGGGAGATTGCGACCGCGGTGATCGGTTCGCTCATCAAGGTGAATCCCTTTGACCAGCCGGACGTGGAAGCCAGCAAGATAGAAACCCGCAAGTTAATGGGTGCCTTCAAGACCGATCGCAACCTGCCCGGGGAGGTACCGCTCGCCGAGGACGGACAGCTGACCTTGTATGCCGATGCGCGTAATGCCGCCGATCTCGGCGACCTGTGCGGGGAGCGCGCGACCGTGGCGGATTACCTGCAGGCACACCTTGCTCGAATCAAGACCGGGGATTACATGGCCTTCCTGGCCTACCTGGAACGCAATGCGACCCATACTGACTTGATCCAGGCCATGCGCGAACAGCTGCGTGATGCCCGGAAGGTGGCAACCTGCCTGGGGTTCGGTCCGCGCTTCCTGCATTCGACCGGCCAGTATTACAAGGGCGGTCCCAACAACGGCGTCTTTCTGCAGCTGAGCAGCGATGCCGTGCACGATCTGCCGGTACCCTTCGAACATTACAGCTTCGGCATGGCCGAGGCCGCGCAGGGACGCGGTGACTTCGAGGTGCTCGCCGAGCGTGGCCGGCGGGCACTGCGTGTGCACCTCGGCAGCGACGTTGAGGCGGGCCTGAAGCGGCTGGGGCAGTTGCTGGCCTGACGGGCGCTCCTGCACTAACGCAGGTTGGGCACGCTATACAGACCTAAGTACTATTTAAGATGTACAAACAGGCGGGTACATTAACTTCAGCAGGACACGGCCTGTCTGCTGTCATACTGGAAGATTCACTATGGAAAATCTGATTACACCGCATGGCGGTACACTTTGTAACCTGCTGGTTGATGATGAGCAGGCGGAGGCCCTGAAGAAAGCGTCGGGCACATTTCTTAACGTGACCCTGAGCCAGCGTCACATGTGTGACCTGGAACTGCTGCTATGCGGTGGGCTGTCGCCGTTACGCGGTTTCATGGACCAGGCGAGTTACGAGTCAGTCATCAGCGAGATGCGACTGCCCGATGGCAGCCTCTGGTCGATCCCGATTACCTTTGATGTTCCTGCAAAGCTGGCGGAGAAGATCGAACCCGGTCAGCGGCTGGCGCTGTGCGATGGCGAAGGCTTCATGGTGGCCGCG
>JBATFE010000074.1:0-2465 GCA_049664445.1 Gammaproteobacteria bacterium | reverse complement strand
TATCAATAAGCATAGTCCCGACTGCTTCAGCTGCATCTCTCATTATGCCCTCAATTTCCGAGTGATCCTTCATCAGCGTTTTAACGTCCTCGCTGAATTTCCTGTTACCGAGTTCGTTTTTGAATATGACAGAAAAGATTGCTTCTTCCGCCGGATGGTGTATACGCTCCGGATGATCCTGGATATAAGCCAGGAGGCGTCGAATCATCGGGTAACTTTGAGAAGATCCACGGTAGATATCAATTAACAATTGTTCGAGAAGATATAGAATTCTTCTGATTTCGTCATGATCTCTGTATAGCAATTCAAGTGTCAGTTTCATAGGTAGTCAACCTGACCCTTTTTCACTCACTTCACAAGAAAAAAGATGCAATAGCAATCATCACAAGCATGATGGCTAATATGACATCATTTTAAGTGATGTGGTGATTCTCGAAAAGTCATAACGCATCGGCTACAAACGGACCTTTAATGCAAAAAAAAGCGACGGCCCAATATGGGGGAAGAGGCGGGTCGTCGCAGAATTTCTCAAATGACTGGAAAAGAATATCAGCCAGATTAGCCTGACGCTGGGTCAAAGAAACATATGGTGTTTGTCAAAGAATGGTCAAAGCAGTGGAATACGAAGTAATCGTTTTGCTAGATTTGTACTAAAGAAAAGCATAGCGAGCACTCTCTAGATAGAATGAAACTGAACGACATACAAAACACTATCCTCAAGTGGGCATCACACCATCACAAGTCCACTGGTGCAGTGAGACAGCACGTTTTTGATGGCCTCGGTCGTACTTTCTCAGATAAAGAATTTTCAACCGCGTTACTTGAACTGCATTCTAATGGGCTAGTAACTTCATATTTCTATGACCAATTAAACGCAGGGTATGCTTTGATAGATTCCCCCAATGATTACGATATGGGTATGTTGCACTGGCTTATTACTGAAGAGCCCGAATAGTTGCTGACAAGTGACTACCGAGGAAAAGAAGCAGGGAACGGAAATTTAGGGTCGGTGGTTTCCGCTAACTAATTGTTTTGCCAGATAATAACGTTACAGACACTACGGCCAGTACCGGGCTCCCGGACGACTAACGAAAGGCAGTAACTGAAAATAGCCATTCATGTTTTAATGGCGATAGGCACAGGAATGCCGCAGAAATAGAGTATCTCTGCTACTCTGAAAAATCATACGCACACATAATAATGGCTTTTACATTCAATCATTGTGGGGATGATTGATAATGAAAATAACATTTTATGGGGTACGGGGCTCAATCCCCACTCCGGGATACGATACATACCGCTACGGCGGTAATACTTCCTGCGTGCATATTGAAACAGCCAGCGGTCAGGACCTGGTGCTCGATGCTGGCACGGGCATCAGGAACTTGGGCAAACGACTGATAGAGAAAGACAGCCCGATTAATATCTTCTTGTCCCATGGCCACTGGGATCACATCCAGGGCTATCCGTTCTTCATGCCCATCTACCAACCGGACAGACAAATCCGCGTTTATACAATTGCAGCAGATGGGCACGAGCAGATATGCGCGCTATTTGACCAGATTGACGGAGCCAACTTTCCGGTGAAAGCAACTGAATTACCGTCTCAATCAGAATGTATTACAGAAAACTTCGAGGCCGAACTGGCCAGTCTGGACATCTCTGTCAGGCGTATACCAATCAATCATCCAGGAGGTGGCTACGCCTATCGCATCGAGGAAGATGGTACGTGCTGTGCCTATATTACTGACAATGAACTTGATCCACCTGAGAAGGTGTCAACAACCTATGGTCAATGGGTAGAGTTCTGCCGCGGTGTCGATGTTTTGATACATGACGCCCAGTACCTGGAATCTGATATGCCACACAAACACGGCTGGGGACATTCACTGGTATCACAGGTACGGCAACTCGCGGTAGATGCCGAGGTTCGCTGTCTGGTGATGTTTCACCATGATCCCGACAGAACAGACACCGAAATTGATTTCATCCAGAAAGATAACGAACACTTTTTTTACGGTAAGCACGTTCCTTCAATCAGTCTCTGCGCTGCAGAGAACATGCTAATAAAACTCACACCGCAACAGGATAAAAATACAGTTATCGAAGTAGGTCGGGCAGAATTCTGATAAATACCGTTGCTTTCCGTAAGTTCAAGGAAAGATGCTGAACTTCCTCTATGAATAATACCTTGTGATGATGATGTGCGTGATTACTCTCACATTGTCTTTGTCTGAGAGAGGCAGATGCTGCTTTTGTGATATTGGCCTTAATAATTAATTTGGCCTCTGAAGGTGACAAACGTGCTACCGAAATACTCCGCATGGTAGACGAGGATGAAATTAGGCCGGAGGAGGCACTTGGCCTGCTGGATGAGTATCTAGAATCCGGGAACTGAGTGTTGAAGCCCCTTCCGGGTGACGAGGGCAGTTGACCTATATCAAAACCTGATATACAGAAATGTA
>JBATFE010000073.1:0-5375 GCA_049664445.1 Gammaproteobacteria bacterium | reverse complement strand
TCCGGGAGATGGGAGCTTCTTATGCGTTTCAGAAGACCATAGCCATCAAGGGTTGGCATGGTCAGGTCAGAAACAACCAGGGAAAACGGACCGGCATTGTTGAGCAGTTCCCATGCATTTTCGCCATCAACGGCTTCAACTGTCTCGAAGTGATCCTGCAGGATTTTTCTTGCCGTGACCCGGATAACCTTGGAGTCATCAACAATCAATAACCGTTGTTTCTTGCCTGATTCTTCGCTCATTACGTTGCCCGTGCTGACATGTTGATTCTTGCAGTCGTATCGGCGTTCAGGGTCTTATCTTTAACCGCTGTCACGGCCCCGCAAGGCAACGCTGGTGCGGGGGTCGTTGGTCCGCTATGGTTGATGCTATGATGTGTTAGCAGCGGATCGGCATCCAGGCGGGTGAAGCTGTGCAAACCGGCAGCCGCTGCGGTGCAAGCGGCACACCCTGGTTTTCAGGTAGCCGGCTCTGCTACTGGCCGCATCTACATTGCACGGATTGAGAGAATGGTTGACGGAGTTCATAACTTGCTTGGTCGTCTGAACGCATTTGTTTGGGATGATGACATGCGCGAGTTGTCCGGCTGGCGCCGCTACCTGGTGTTCATGTCCCGTGTGTTGTACATGCTGGTAAAGGAACTGATAGGTGGCCAGTTAAACCTGCGTGCCATGAGTCTCGTTTACACCACGCTGCTGTCCATTGTGCCATTGCTTGCGGTCAGTTTTTCCGTACTCAAGGGCTTCGGAGTCCATAACAGGATTGAACCGCTGCTCTATAATCTGCTGACACCGCTTGGCCCGAACGGTGTGGAGATTACCGACAGGATTATCGGCTTTGTTGATAATGTCAAAGTCGGCGTGCTGGGTTCTATCGGTGTCGTATTGCTGATCTACACAGTCATTGCGTTGATACAGAAAATCGAGTCTGCCTTCAATTTCGTCTGGCAGATTGATCATCTGCGGTCGCTTTCACAGCGTGTCAGTAACTATCTTAGTGTGATCCTGATCGGACCGGTGCTGATATTCAGCGCGGTCGGTTTTACAGCCATGGTATTGAACACGGAGACAGCACAGCAGCTGGTTTCAATCGAGCCATTCGGTACCCTGATATTTTACGGCAGCGAGCTGGTCCCCTACATCCTGGTATGCCTGGCGTTCACGATTATCTATATCTTCATCCCGAATACGCATGTGCAGTTTACTGCGGCCCTGGTGGGCGGTGTGATTGCCGGTGTCCTGTGGAAAATTACCGGCTGGGGGTTTGCGGCATTCATTGCTTCATCTTCAAAGTATGCAGCGATCTACTCGAGTTTTGCCATCGTGATCATGTTGCTGATCTGGATGTACCTGAGCTGGCTGATCCTTCTGGTGGGTTCCCAGATTGCCTATTTTGTACAACACCCGAAGTACATGACCCTGCACCGCGAGCCCATGGTGCTCAGCAATCGAATGTGTGAGCAGCTTGCATTGCAGGTAATGTTCCTGGTCGGGTATAACTATTACCATGGCAAGGCAGCCTGGACACTCGATCGTTTAGTCGACTACCTTGACCTGCCCGGTGAACCGGTGCTTCGCACCATCAGGACACTTGTAGACGCCGGCTACCTGATCGAGATTGACAATGACGGTACGCCGGCCTATCTGCCCCTGCATGATATTGAAAATATACGGCTCATCGATGTGATAACTGATGTTCGTTGCTCGCGCGAGAGCCGGGTGTTGAGTCTGCAGCGCCTGACACCTGTAAGGGCGGTCGAGCAGCTTGTCGCGGAATTGAATGCTGTTCAGCAGTCGGCGCTGGGCGAACTGACGCTCAGGAGTATGGTGCAGGCGGTTGATGAAGAACTGGAGGCAACTGTCGGCGTGACGGCAGGGCCTTGACTATTCAAGCAGGCTGAGGGTTGTGGTGCTGGCAGTCTTGATGTCCATCCATTCCGGCAGGTTTTCCCGCAGCGTGTGATAGAGTTTCCGTGCATCCGTATTCTGGCAGCCGTGCATTCCGGGTCGATGGCTGATACGGTAGTACCAGGCGGGATAGCCACCCGCTGACTCGGGTGCTCTGGCGGGGAGTGGGCCAATATTGTCCGTGACCTCGCCATTGATCACCCACTCGCCACTGCACAGTTGCCTTGCCGTTTGTTCCCGGGCATTCACCAGTGAGATGTGTGCCATCGCCTCTGCAACCGTTGCGGTCTGGGCCCTGTCCCGTGGAACCCAGGCAATATAGTGATCCAGCATTGGATCTGCCGCGGGAATTTGGCTGGCGGCGACAGGGTTTGTGAAAGGGTTTGTACCGGAGGCTGTTGCGCAGCCCTGTAGTGCCAGCGGGGCGAAGGTTGAGATACAGATCGTAACCACCAGAATCCTCATGTCGTGCTCTCCAGGGTCTGTCGGGCTGCCAGGGGTTGCTGGCATGTCCCGCGCTTCTCTGAATACAGACTAGGAGGCGTGACCGGATAATACTGTGACCGGCTACTTAAAGGCTAAAAACGTTGTAAACTACAGGGTATTGACGAGGATGCAAGGACAGTTGCATGGCCGTACAAAACAGTAACGTTGAGCAATGCGTGGAATCGTTGTGTCACCACGGTTGTGTGCGTGTCTCCGCGTACATTGCGTTACTGAAAGCCGGTGAGGTGTTTGCAGAAGTGGCTCATCTGAATGCGCTCGAACGGCAGCAGGTGCTGGATGAACTGGTGGACACCATGGCGCCCTATGAAATAAAGGCTGACGACTGATTTTTTCGTGTTGCCGGTTTGTGAGCTCAATGTTTTATCGACTTGAGTTCATCGTCCTCGATGTTCACATCCACTTTCGAGAATCGGGGCGAGTCATTCAACATCGAATCAATATCGTTCCTGATGCTGGAGAGTTCAGCCAGCTCATCGTACTCTGGGTCATCGCCTGCCGGGGCGTCGTGATCAGTGGCCAGTGCATCAGCTGACTGGTGTCCCAGTGAAGGTGCGTCTGTCTGTTCCGCACACAGGTGGTAGGCGCCGGTGGCCAGGTGCTCATAAACGGCCCGGTAGTTTCGGGTCATCTCCTGAACAAGATCCGATGTATGCATGAAGTGCTGGCTGACCTGTTCACGGTATTCAGCAAATCGATCGACAAGCTGGTCCAGTTCTGTCTGCAGGTTATCATTCCGGTTGTTGCGGCGGGTAAGGGTGTAAGTCACGATACTGCCAAGTCCAGTTCCCAGCAGCACGCCCAGTGCGCCGATTATCCAAAGGGCGCTCGTTCCATTCAGCTCTACCATGGTGAGACCTCGAAAGTGTGATCGCGCATCGCGGCGCGGGTGATTCCCGGGCACATTGTACTGGAAATTACATGCAAATAAATCTCGGGTCGGGGATGGCCTCTGCCACAATTGTGGATGTTGCTATTTTCATGTAAACAACAACATAGCCAGTATTCATAATGCTCTTCACGAGTAGTCGGGCGCAGCTGCCGGGCGCTGACCGAAGATAGAACTGCCGACACGAATCATGGTGGCCCCCTCGGCAATGGCGATCTCGAAATCGTCGCTCATCCCCATGGAGAGTTCACTGAAATGGCGGGCATCAAAGCGGGCTGCACAGGCCTCACCCAGTTCCCGCAGGGCGGCGAAATTTGCCCGTATAGCATCGGGGCTGTCATTGCGGCGACCGATGGCCATCAGGCCGCGCAAACGGATACCGGCCAGTCCGGCACCCAGCAGGTCTTCAACAAAAGGATAGACCGAGGCTGCCGGCAGACCGAATTTATCCGGATCATTGGCGATGTTGACCTGTAGCAGGACATTCAGCGTGTGCTGCGAGCGCGTGGCGCTGGCAGACAATTTGCTGGCAAGTTTGAGACTGTCCAGCGTATGCAACCACGCAAAGTTCTCGGGGATCAATTTTGCCTTGTTGGATTGCAGGTGCCCGATAAAATGCCACTCGTTCAGCGGATTATGCAGCAGCGCTTGCTTGCCGAGTGCATCTTGCAGTGTATTTTCACCGAAACAGTGTTGCCCTGCTGACATGGCCGCTTGCACGTATTCGGCTGGCATGTACTTGGTAACCGCGACCAGGCGTATGGCATCGACGTTGCGGCCGGCACCGGTCGCGGCTATCCGCATGCGTTCGCGGATGTTGCCAAGGTTGATCTTGATGTCGCTGGATGATAATGACACGCGGCTTATATCGATATGTCACTCATGCATGAACCACATTGCGCGCTTCGCCTTTCAGGAAGGCATGAATATTTTCAGACAGTTCATTGATGAGTGATTGTCGCGCATTAATGCTTGCCCAGGCAATGTGCGGGGTCACAATCAGGTTGGGTACCGGTTCATCCAGCAATGGATTGCCTCTGTGTGGCGGCTCTTCGCTCAATACATCGATTGCGGCGCCGGCTATTTGCCCGGACGCTAATGCCTGCCGCAATGCGATTTCATTGACGATGCCGCCCCGGGCCGTGTTGATAAGCAGGGTGTCTTTGTCCATCAGCGCAAATTCAGGGTGGTCTATGAGATTGCGCGTGGTGTCGGTCAGCGGGCAATGCAGGCTGATAATATCTGCTTGCGATAACAGCTGTTCCAGGGGGCATCGACCTGCCTGCGCCGGGCCACCGGGGCGCTGCGCAATCAGGATTTTCATTCCGAATGCCCGGCCCATTGCGGCAACTGCACTGCCGAGTTCGCCATAGCCGATGATACCCAGGGTCTGTCCGGCCAGTTCCCTGATGGGATAGTCCAGCAGGCAAAATGACCCGGCAGCGTGCCACTTTCCTTCATGGACCGCGTTTTGGTGATCATTGAGGCGACGGGTGAGTGCCAGTATCAGGGAAAAAACATGCTCAACCACCGATGTGGTGGCATAACCGCGGGCATTGCAGACAGTGATTTTTTGTTCCGCTGCCGCTGTCAGGTCTACGTTGTTGGTGCCGGTGGCGGCTACACAAATCAGTTTCAGGGAGTTGGCCCGTTGTAATATCTCCCGGTTCAGCGGCACCTTGTTGCTGATAACAATGTCTCTGTCCCGTAGCGCGTCTACGAGCTCGGCGACAGGCGTGGTGCTGCGTATCGACCAGTCGGGCAGGCTGGACTTCAGGGCATCCAGATCGAGATCATGCCGGTCTACCGTCGCAGCATCAAGGAACACCCCGCGCATCCTGTTCGACAGCTGTCTAGTTGCTTCCCAGCATGTCCTGCTTGAGAGACTTGTCGACCGGGTTCGGGCCTAGCCAGATCTTCAGCAGGGCACGAAAGAAGTCGTTGCCTTCAACGGCACCGCGCCATTCGCCGTTGATGCGCACCTCTGTGCCCTTTTCGGGGGTGTATGCGATGCTCAGGACGTCACCTTTTTTTGTGGCAGTAAACAGCTTGTTGAAGGCATCCAGTCGCGGCTT
>JBATFE010000072.1:0-6970 GCA_049664445.1 Gammaproteobacteria bacterium | reverse complement strand
CATTGGAATCCAGCGAGTTACGCAAGGCCGGTCTGAAAGTTACGCTGCCGAGGATGAAGATCCTCGACATCCTGGAACATACCAGTAGCCGCCACCAGAGCGCGGAGGATGTCTACAAGGCATTGCTGGAAAGCGGTGAGGATATCGGTCTGGCCACCGTCTACCGGGTGCTGACGCAGTTTGAGGCGGCCGGTCTCGTCAACCGCCATCACTTCGAGGGCGGGCATTCGGTGTTTGAACTCAACGAGGGCAGCCATCACGATCACATCGTGTGCGTGAAATGTGGCCAGGTGGACGAGTTTATCGATGAGACCATCGAAAAGCGGCAAAAGGCAATCGCCATCGACCTCGGTTATGAATTAACTGACCACTGTTTGTACATGTATGGCATTTGCAAGAAATGCCAGCTGTTATAGGCATCGATCTGCGGGCTGGCTTGTGTGCGTCTATTAATGCAGTGATTTCTCGCAGAGGCGCAAAGACGGCAAGCAAAGAATTATTAATAGGCATTTATAGCAATCGCTTATAACTTTGCGATCTTGGCGTCTTGGCGAGAGTTTCTCTTTTTTGCCGGAGTATGCTCTGGAGACTGCCCCTGTAGCAACATCTCCCGCGCATGCTCCCGCGTCTGGCGTGTGATCCTGACGCCACCGAGCATGCGCGCCAGTTCGTCAATGCGTTCTTCCTCGTTGAGGGTGCGTATGCGTATACGGGTGGTGTCCTTTCCGGAAAGCTTGCTGACCTGCAGTTGCTGATGTGCAAGTGCCGCGACCTGCGGCAGGTGCGTGACACACAGCACTTGCCGTTCCATGCCAAGGGCGCGCAGCTTCTGGCCGACGATTTCGGCGACACCGCCACCGATGCCGCTGTCGACTTCATCGAATATCAATGACGGGATAGTGTCGCTACCGGCCGAAATCACCTGGATGGACAGGCTGATACGCGACAGTTCGCCACCCGAGGCAACCTTGCTCATGGGCTGCAGTGGCTGGCCGCTGTTGGCGCTGACCATGAACTCGATATCATCCATCCCTTGCGGGCCAAAGGCCTTCCCGGCACGGGGCTTGATGCGCACGGAGAACACACCGCCGGCCATGCCGAGTGTCTGCATGGCGTCGGTGATTTTCCTGCTGAAGGCCTTCGCAGTGCGGGTTCGTTTTGCGGTTAATTGCCGGGCGCTGTCCTGGTAGTCCTGCTGCAGGTTTGCCAGCCTTGCCTGCAGTGCTTCGCGGTGTTCGTCGGCGTGTTCGATGGTGTCCAGCTCTTTGCGAATGTTGGCCTCGATTGCCGGCAGGTCTTCCGGGTTGCAGCGGTGCTTGCGCGCCAGGTCATGCAGGATACCGATGCGTTGTTCCAGCCATTGCAGGCGTTGCGGATCGATATCGAGCCGTTCGGCATAGTGGCGCAGCGAATCGATACTCTCCCTGAGTAAAACAGCGGCTTCGCCCAGTAGTCGGGTCGTTTCTTCAAGTCCGCTATCCACTGCGGCCAGTTCGCCGAGCTCGTCCAGTGTCTGGTGCAGCAGGGAGCTGGCGGAGGGTGCTTCATCGGCATCGAGACGCTCCAGCCCCTGCCGGGACGACTCCAGCAGCCGACCGGCATTTGCCTGTCGGGCATGTTCTTCGTCAATGTTCCTTATGTCCTCTCTGTCCAGCCCCAGGGATTCCAGTTCCTGACCTTGATAGCGCAGCAGGTCGAGACGTGCGTCACGCTCGGCGTCGTTCTCGAACGCACCTTGCAATTCGGCAGTGACTGTTTTCCAGTCGTTGTAGAGCGAAGCCAGCCTGTCAAGCAGTGGTTGATGGGTGCCGAAGCCATCGAGTATCTGCCGTTGTACAGCGCTGCGCAGTAATGACTGGTGTTCATGCTGGCCATGGATGTCCACCAGCTGTTCACCCAGTTCACGCAGTGACTGCATGGGCACGGCCTGGCCATTGATGTAACCACGGGTACGGCCCTCGCGATTGATAATGCGGCGCAACTGGCATTCGCCGTCCCGGTCAAGTTCCTGTTCCGCGAGCCAGCGACAGATAGCGGGGTGCTCCTGGATGTAAAATGCAGCGGAAATTTCCGCGCGCTCGCAGCCATGACGTATCACGGAACTGTCCGCGCGGTCTCCGAGTACCAGGCCCAGTGCATCCACCAGGATGGATTTTCCGGCGCCGGTTTCACCGCTCAGGGTGGTCATGCCGGCAGTCAGTTCGACCTCGATCTCGTCGACAATCGCAAGGTTGCGTACATGTATGTGCGTGAGCATGGCCGCCCTCAGGGCTGCTCGCTCCAGCGCAGTTTTTCCCGCAGCACGGCAAAATAGTCATGCCCCGGTGGATGCAGCAGGCGCAGCGCATGGTTGTGCTTGCGCACGGTGATGAGGTCATCGGCTTGAAGTGACTGATCGACCTGGCCATCACAGGACACCGTGGCCTCCAGGGTGCCCTTGTGGATGATGATCTCTATGACGGAATCATCGTCGATCACAATGGGGCGGTTGCTGAGGGTGTGCGGACAAATCGGTACCAGCGTAATGGCTTCCAGTTTTGGATGCAGAATCGGCCCGCCGCCGGAGAGGGCATAGGCGGTGGATCCCGTCGGCGTGGAGACGATCAGGCCGTCAGAGCGGTTGGTGTTCAGGAAGTGGCCGTCGATGTAAGTATCAAGCTCGATCATGCGGGCGATGTCTCTCTTGTGCACGACGACATCGTTCAGTGCCGAGCATTGACTGAGAATCTCGCCATCGCGGATGACCGTCATATGCAGCAGGGTGCGCTGTTCCTCGGAGAACTGGCCGGAAAGTATTTTATCCAGTTGCCTGTGCATGTCCTCGGGTGATACATCCACCAGAAAACCAAGGCGTCCGAGGTTAACACCGAGCACGGCACTGCCGGACTCCGCCAGGCTGCGGGCTGCATTCAACAGCGTGCCGTCGCCACCGACCACAATGGCCAGGTCAGATGCCTGCGCCAGGGTGTCCCGCTCGAGCACGGCATATGGACTGCCCGGCAGGATGCCCGCGAGGGCCCCGTCGAGCAGAATCTCGACCTGTTGCTGCTCCAGGTAGCGGCATAATGCCTGCAGGGTGGTCGAGACATTGCTGTCTTCCGACTTGCCAATCAGGCCAATGTGTGTGAAATGCGGTTTCATAACGGTTCCGGGTTTGGGGTGAAACTAACATGACTCACGGGGTGCGCCAACTGTCCATCTGCTGATGGGGCAGCGCTGGCATACCCCTGTTGGCACTCTTCCGCAGGGAGTGCCAAATCAATTATGATGTCACGATGCAAAACACCACCTGACCCCAAGCCATGTCTGACTCAAAACCCGACTTGCCCGATCGCGCCCAGCGGATGCTGCGGTCACTGATCGACCGCTATGTGCGCGATGGTCAGCCCGTGGGGTCGCGCACCCTTGCACGTGAACTCGGTCTGAATTTAAGCCCGGCAACCATCCGCAACGTCATGTCCGACCTGGAGGCACTGGGCTTCATCAGTTCCCCGCATACCTCTGCCGGCCGCATACCCACGGTGCAAGGCTACCGTTTTTTTGTCGACACGCTCCTCAATGTGCAGCCACTGGACAGTCGTTCAATTGAAAAGATACGCCTGGAACTGTCACTGGAGCAGACACCGAAACACCTGGTGGAGTCCGCTTCCGCGTTGCTTTCCGGTATTACGCATATGGCCGGTGTCGTCACCCTGCCGAGTCATGAACATGCCCTGTTCAAGCGCGTCGAGTTTATTCCAATGTCGGAAAGCCGGGTGCTGGCGATACTGGTCACCGGTGAGGATGAAGTACAAAATCGCATACTCGCGACCGAGAAACATCACTCTCCCTCCGAATTGCAGCAGGCCTCCAACTACCTGAACGAAATATTTGCCGGCAAGGACCTTGCCGAAGTGCGTGCCACCCTGCTGCGCGAAATGCGGGAGACGCGCAGCAACATGAACAGCATGATGATGACGGCCATGCATATGGCGGACCAGGTGCTGGAATCCAAGCAGGATGAGGATTTCGTCATGGCCGGTCAGACCAACCTCATGGAGTTTCAGGAACTCTGCGATATCGACAAGCTGCGCAAGCTGTTTGATGCCTTTAACAAGAAGCGCGACATACTGAATCTGCTGGATCAGTGCATACACAGTGAAGGCATACAGATTTTTATTGGCGAGGAATCCGGCTACCAGATGCTTGATGAATGCAGTATGGTCACGGCCCCTTACTCGGTGGACGGCCAGGTCATGGGGGTGCTGGGTGTCATTGGTCCAACCAGGATGGCCTATAACCGGGTGATCCCGATTGTGGATGCCACCGCACGCTTGCTGGGTGCCGCCTTGAATCACAAGGAATAACCCCCATCTGTTCATCAAGCGCGCGCGTGCCCGTGGCGGTGCGACGGCAATGTTTATAATCAATATCAGGATTATGGAGTAAGTTTATGTCAGAGAAGGAAAATGCCACCGATGCTTCAAGTCAAGACGAGCTACTCCCGGATGACGCCGCTGCGGAAGCAGGCGACAACCCGGGCGAGTTGCTCGACCACGTCGAACTGACCGTCCTGCTGGAAGATGCGCGTGGCAAGGCGGATGAACACTGGGACCAGGTGGTGCGCCTGCAGGCCGAAATGGACAACCTGCGCAAGCGTTCCGGGCGGGATCTGGCGAATGCGCACAAGTTTGCGCTGGAAGGTTTTACCAATGAACTGTTACCCGTCAAGGACAGCCTGGAGATGGGGTTGGCGGCGTTTGATGTCGAGGGTGCCGACACCGGCTCGCTCAAGGAAGGGGTCGAGCTGACCCTGCAGATGCTCTCAAGCGCCATGGACAAGGCAGCCATCAAGGAAGTGAATCCCCAGGATGAGCCTTTTGATCCGGATTTCCACCAGGCGATGTCCATGCAGGAGCGTGATGATGTAGAGCCGAATACCGTGGTGACCGTGGTGCAGAAAGGCTATACCCTGAACGGCCGGTTGATCCGCCCGGCAATGGTCATTGTTTCGAAAGCGCCCGCAACCAACTAAATACCGGGACAGGCTTGAACTCCAGGCAAATCGTCCCCAACTAAGGGGTTATAGGAATTCAGGTTCAAATTTAAATATATCAAACAGTTACGTGGAGATTAGAGAAAATGGGCAGAATTATAGGAATTGACCTGGGGACGACCAACTCCTGTGTGGCGGTGATGGAGGGCGGCGAAGCCCGGGTAATCGAGAACAGCGAGGGCGACCGCACCACGCCGTCCATCGTCGGTTTCACCGATGGTGACGAGGTCCTGGTCGGCCAGGCGGCCAAGCGCCAGGCGGTCACCAATCCCACCAATACCCTGTTTGCGGTCAAGCGCCTGATCGGGCGCCGCTTTGATGAAGAAGTTGTGCAGCGCGATATCGACCTGGTGTCGTACAAGATTGTGAAGGCGGATAACGGCGATGCCTGGGTCGAGGCGCAGGGCAAGCGCATGGCGCCGCCGGAAGTGGCGGCACGTGTGCTGCAGAAGATGAAAAGCACGGCGGAAGACTACCTTGGCGAGAAGGTCACCGAGGCCGTCATTACCGTGCCGGCCTATTTCAACGATTCGCAGCGCCAGGCGACCAAGGACGCCGGACGCATCGCCGGGCTGGACGTGAAGCGCATTATCAACGAGCCAACCGCGGCGGCACTGGCCTATGGCATGGACAAGAAGCGCGGTGACCAGAAGCTTGCTGTCTACGACCTCGGTGGCGGCACCTTTGATGTCTCCATTATCGAGATTGCCGATGTCGATGGCGAGCACCAGTTCGAGGTGCTGTCCACCAACGGTGACACCTTCCTGGGCGGTGAGGACTTCGACAAGCGCCTGATCGACTACCTGGCTGATCAGTTCAAGAAAGACCAGGGTATGGACCTGCGCGGTGATCCGCTGGCCATGCAGCGCCTCAAGGAAGGCGCCGAGAAGGCCAAGATCGAGCTGTCATCCAGCCAGCAGACCGATGTCAATCTGCCCTACATCACGGCCGACGCCAGCGGTCCGAAACATCTCAACATGAAGCTGACGCGTACCAAGCTGGAATCACTGGTCGAAGACCTGATCGATCGCACCATTGATCCCTGCAAGCAGGCGCTCAAGGATGCCGGCCTGTCTGCCAGCGACATCGATGACATCATCCTGGTGGGTGGCCAGACACGCATGCCGAAGGTGCAGGAAGCGGTGCAGAACTTCTTTGGCAAGGAACCCCGCAAGGACCTGAACCCGGACGAGGCGGTTGCCATCGGCGCGGCCATCCAGGGTGGTGTGCTCGGCGGTGAGGTCAAGGACGTGCTGCTGCTCGACGTGACGCCACTGTCACTGGGTATCGAGACGCTGGGTGGTGTCATGACCAAGCTGATCGAGAAAAACACCACCATTCCGACCAAGGCAAACCAGGTGTTCTCCACTGCGGATGACAACCAGTCTGCCGTGACGGTGCACGTGCTGCAGGGTGAACGTGATGTGGCCACAGCGAACAAGTCGCTGGGCCGCTTTGACCTGAGTGATATACCGCCGGCACCGCGTGGCGTGCCGCAGATCGAGGTGACCTTCGACATCGATGCCAACGGCATCCTGCATGTCTCTGCCAAGGACAAGGCGACCGGCAAGGAACAGTCTATCCAGATCAAGGCCTCCAGTGGCCTGTCGGATGATGAGGTTGACAAGATGGTCAAGGACGCCGAGGAGCATGCCGAGGAAGACCGCAAGTTCCACGAGTTGATCGATGTGCGCAACCAGGCGGATGGCCTGATTCACGCCACCAACAAGTCCTTGACCGACCTCGGTGACAAGGTCGAGGAGTCCGAGAAGAAGGATATCGAGGCGGCGATCGAAGCACTGCACGAGGCCATGAAGGGTGATGACAAGGCAGCCATCGAGGCAAAGCTCGCCGAACTGGGCGAGAAATCCGGCAAGCTGGCGGAGCGCGTCTACAAGGAACAGGCCGGGCAGGGCGCGGCCGAGGGTGCAGCGG
>JBATFE010000071.1:0-1567 GCA_049664445.1 Gammaproteobacteria bacterium | reverse complement strand
GTCTCGATGAAAAACGCACCGTTATCCGTCTGGCCGTTGATCATCTGTTTGATGCGGCAGAGTTGAAACGTCCACTGGTTACACTGCCGACGGGTGCGCCCTTTGGCGAGGTATTGCTCGACCAGGTGCGCTGCACACTGTGTCTGGCCTGCGTGTCGCAATGCCCGGCGAATGCCCTGTCCGCCGGCACTGAAACGCCACAGCTCGGTTTTATTGAAGCCAATTGTGTGCAGTGCGGCTTGTGCTGCAGAACGTGTCCGGAAGATGCCATCGCCATCTCTCCCCGTTATCTCTATGATTTCCCGACGCGCAATACCCGGCGCATACTGTATGAAGAAGAACCGTATCCCTGCATTGTCTGCGGGAAAGCGTTTGCCACCCGCAGCGTGATTGAAAACATAACAAAAAAGATGCAGGGTCATGCCATGTTCAAGGGGGCTGCATTGCAGCGTATCAGGATGTGCGAGGACTGCCGGGTGCGGGACATCTATGGTGACGAAGGCGGTGATGCGCAGATCAGGATTGATCCATCTACAAACGGGAGGGCGTCATGACTGAACAGCTGCCCATGTCCGCAGGCCCGGCCGAGGATGCCGGTGATGCGGGGCGTGCGGAAATCTACCTGTTGCTGGGTGCCTTGCTGGCTGGCCCGCCGGATGACGCCGTTCTGGAGTTGCTGCAGGAAATCGATGACGGGGATGCTGAACCCACGCCGATGACGGAAATTTGGCGATCCCTGCAGGCGGCTGCCAGGCAGGCGGACATCGAGCAGTTAAGTGACGAATATTTCAATTTATTCATAGGCCTGGGGCGTGGTGAGGTGGTGCCCTATGCCTCATTCTATATCCATGGTTTTCTTATGGAAAAAGTGCTAGCCTCGCTGAGAAATGAGCTGCAGACGCTTGGCTTTGAGCTGCAGGAGGGTATTTCAGAGCCGGAAGACCATGTTGCCGCCCTGTGTGAAACCATGGGGATGATTATTTCAGAATCTGGTCTATCCTTTGAAGAGCAGTCGGACTTTTTCAAGACCTACCTTGCGAGCTGGATGATGGATTTCTTCGCAGACCTTCGTGAGGCGGAGTCTGCTGTTTTTTACAAGGCCGTTGCACAGTTGGGGCAGCAGTTTATGGAGGTCGAATCGCAGTATCTGTCAATGCCAGCGTAAACGTATAACAACTTCATGTCAGCCAGGCTGATGACTTCAATTTCCTGTTGGAGGAGTAATGAAAAAAGACAAGACGCGTTTTACCGCAGATCGCAGAATGTTTCTCAAGGGTTTCGCCGTTGCCGGCGGAGCCGCCGCAATCACTGCCGTGTCCGCAACCGGACTGGTTGATCCATCCACGAAAGAAAGCACTGCTGCTGACACGCCTGAAAAACCCGCATCAAAGGGTTATCACGAAACTCAACACATCAAGGATTATTACCGGGTACTCAGGTCCTGACCCGGTGACGCTGCCTGTGTGGTTCCCGGGCAAGTATGAACAGCAGTGCGCAGATGCTGTGAGTTAAAGACTTCTGGAGGCTGGATATGAAGCTGGTCAAGAAACAGGGTACAGACGCATCA
>JBATFE010000070.1:0-1939 GCA_049664445.1 Gammaproteobacteria bacterium | reverse complement strand
CGAACTCGAAATACGCCTTTCTCGGTGCCATGCGCTCGGCCGCGCAGATCGTCTCCTATGAAATCGCCATGGGCTTTGCACTGGTCGGGGTGCTGATTGCCGGTGGCAGCCTCAACCTGGTGGAGATCGTCGAGGCGCAGCAGGGCAGCCTGCTGCACTGGTTCTGGCTGCCGTTGTTGCCACTGTTCCTGGTGTACTTTATTTCCGGCGTGGCGGAGACCAACCGCGCACCGTTCGATGTCTCGGAAGGCGAATCGGAAATCGTCGCCGGCTTCCACGTCGAATACTCCGGCATGGCGTTTGCCGTGTTCTTCCTGGCGGAATACGCCAACATGATCCTGATTGCGGCACTGGCCTCCCTGATGTTTCTCGGTGGCTGGTTGTCACCGTTTCAGGGAACCTGGTTTGAAGCCTGGTTTGCCTGGGTACCTGCAATCTTCTGGCTGCTGGCGAAGACGGCCCTGATGCTGTTGTTCTTCCTCTGGTTCCGCGCCACCTTCCCGCGCTACCGCTATGACCAGATCATGCGGCTCGGCTGGAAGGTGTTTATCCCCATCACCATCGTGTGGCTGGTGATCGAGGGGGCTGCCGTCATGGCCCACATCGGCCCCTGGTTCGTCTAGCTATGGATAATCTCGCCAGATTCCTGAAGAGCCTGACCCTGCTGGAACTGCTGAAGGGCATGAGCGTCACCGGACGGCATCTGTTCTCGCGCAAGATCACGGTGCAGTACCCGGAAGAAAAGACCCCGCAGTCAAACCGCTTTCGTGGCCTGCATGCGCTGCGCCGCTATCCCAACGGGGAAGAGCGTTGTATCGCCTGCAAGCTGTGCGAGGCGGTGTGCCCGGCACTGGCGATTACCATCGAGGCGGAAGAACGTGCAGACGGCACCCGGCGTACCACGCGTTATGACATTGACCTGTTCAAGTGCATCTATTGCGGTTTCTGCGAGGAATCCTGCCCGGTGGACTCCATTGTCGAGACCCGCATCTTTGAATACGCCTTTGAAAACCGCGGCGAAAACATCATGACCAAGGAGATGTTGCTGGAAATCGGCGACAAACACGAGGCACAGATTGCAGCGGACCGCGCCGCGGACGCGGCCTACAGGTAACTCAGGTATGGATTTTCAACGCTTCGTCTTTTATCTATTTGCCGCCATCCTGGTGTTTGCGGCGGCGCGTGTCATCACGGTGCGCAACCCGGTGCATGCCGCCATGCACCTGGTGCTGGCGTTTTTTACCTGCGCCGGCCTGTGGCTGCTGCTGGAGGCCGAGTTCCTCGCAATTACGCTGGTACTGGTGTATGTCGGGGCGGTGATGGTGCTGTTCCTGTTCGTGGTGATGATGCTCGATATCAATACCTCGCCGTTACGTGAAGGTTTTATACGCTATCTGCCGGTCGGCCTCAGCGTGGCCGCATTGATCGTCATCGAGATGTACATGGTGGTACGCGCGCGCAACTTCGGTGCGGACGTCATGGCCATTCCGCAACGCCATCCCGAGGGCTACAGCAACGTCAGGGAACTCGGCAGTGTGCTGTATACCGACTATGTGTACCCGTTCGAGATCGCCGCGGTGATCCTGCTGGTGGCGATTATCGCCGCCATTGCACTGACCATGCGCAAGCGTCCGGAAACCAAGTACCAGAACCCGTCTGAGCAGGTCGCGGTGAAGAGCAGGGACCGGGTGCGTGTAGTCGAGATGAAGTCCGAAAAGAAGCAGTAATGTAAAAGTTGAATTCCCTCTCCTTTATGCCCGTTCTTTGGGTGCTTCGGGAGAGGGCCAGGGAGAGGGTTAGTAATCAGAAATTATTGCTGGTTTGCTCCCCACTCCCCAACCCTCTCCCGGAGGGAGAGGGAGTAACAGAAGCAACGTAAAACATTGAGTTAACTATGATTGCACTGTCAGACTATTTAATACTGGGCGCCATCCTGTTT
>JBATFE010000069.1:0-6034 GCA_049664445.1 Gammaproteobacteria bacterium | reverse complement strand
GGAAAGATCGGCGACTTTTTTGCAAAACTGTTTTCCATCGACAAAATCGGCGCCCTTTTCTCCGGCAGATTATTCAGGGATTTTTCCAGCCGCGGAATTTACTTCGAGAACATAACCGCCCAACCTGTATTTGACCAGGGCATGCTTAACATCGGTAACTTGCACTTCGGCAGTGATGTCATGACGGTAGACGCCCAGGGTACACTGGATATGATCGATGAGAAATTGAAGATGCAGGCTCTGCTGGTACCGCTGGCAACGGTGGATGATGCGCTGAGTTACGTACCGTTAGTCGGGGATGCTTTGGAGGATGTCAGTAAAATCCGCATTGATATCAAGGGACCGCTGGCTGATCCGGAAATCCACACCGCTGAAGCCAGGGAAATCGGCGATAGCATTGAGAGCGAGGTTAAACGACCCGGCAGGGTATTTAAGGATGTTGATAAAGATCTGGAAAAAAGATTCTAGCATCAGGCATGGCCCCGGCGGAGTGCTTGCGGCTCTCGTGCTGATGCTGATGTGCACGCCGGCGTTTGCCGCACCGGCAGCAGATGAACCCTACCGCGTGCTGGTGCTGCACTCGTTCAGAAACAGTCTGCCGGTGAACACGGACTGGTATAACGGGATCGTGCGCGGCTTCAGTTCGGAAACAGATCGTCAGGTTGAGATCGACATCGAGGCACCCGATCTGACCCGCTTCGGGGATGCGGACTATGTCAGCAATCTGCTGGATATCTATCGCCACAAGTATCGCGACCAGCAACCGCAGCTGATTATTCCGACCTACACGCCGGCATTCAGGTTTCTGCTCGACCATGGTGAAGAGTTGTTCCCCGGTATACCCATTGTTTTCTGCGGGGCCGACAGCCGCTTTGTTGCGTCTCGGGAACGGGCGCCGCATATTACCGGCATAACCAGCCATCGTGACATCGCGGGCACGCTGGCGCTGGCCTTGCAGGTTCATCCCGACACCCGACGGGTGGCCGTGATTGTCGGATCCGGTGCCATGGACAGGCACTTCGAGCACGATGCCCGGCAGGTGCTGCAGGCGTTCGAGGGAAAGGTCGAGTTTATGTGGTTGCAGGGCTTGCCGCTTGCCGAACTCACGGAAGCGGTCAGCCGTCTGCCCAGCCAGACAGTGATCCTCTACCTGGTTCAGCTTGAGGACCGCAGTGGCAAGACCTATGTCCCTATCAACACCCTGAAGGTGTTGTCACCCGCAGCGAATGCGCCGATCTATGGCCTCTGGGACACCTTGCTTGAGCATGGCATCACCGGGGGTCGTCTGGCAACACTGGAAGAGGATGGGTTTCAGGCCGCGACGATGGGATTGCGTATCCTCGGGGGGGAGTCACCCGCGGCCCTGCCGGTGGTCGACAGACAGCAATACGATGCAATCTTCCATGGACTTCAACTGGCCCGCTGGAATATCGACGAGCGCCTGTTGCCGGTGGGCAGTCACATTCTGCATCGCCAGCTGTCGCTCTGGGATGAGCACAGGACGGAGATGATCATCGCTGCATCGGTCGTCGGTCTGCAGGGTTTATTGATTATAGTGCTGTTGCTGAATCGGGCGCGGTTGCAGCGCATGCAGGTTGCCTTGCGGGATGAGCGCGATCGACACGCACAGACGGTGACGGTGGTGAGCGGATTGCAGGGAAGGCTGGCAAAATTCAGTAAAGAACGCACCCTGGGCGTCATGACCACCGGTATTGCCCACGAGATCAATCAGCCCCTGATCGCGATCCAGAACTATGCGCAGGCTGCAAAACGACGCCTGCAGAGTGATGTCGACCAGAAGCCCAAGCTCAATGAACTGTTCATGAAGATAGAACAGCAAGCCGGCCGGGCGGGCGATATCATCCAGCATATCCGCACCCTGGTGAGCAGCAATGAAATGGATCTGCATCCCTTGCAGCTTGTTTCCCTGATTGAAGAGGTTATCGAGATGCTGGGACCGGGACTCCAGGGTCGGGGATGCCGCCTGGACTTCAGGCCGGCCACTGATCTGCACGCGGTGCTTGCCGACGGGCTGCAGATTCAGCTGGTTTTGGTTAACCTCATACACAATGCCATGCACAGCATGGATGCCTGCAAGGAAATGGCCAACAAGGTCATCAGTGTTGAGATCCGCCAGATCAACGACCGGGAACAAGAGGTCAGCGTGGCGGACCGGGGTCCCGGTGTTGCAGTGGAACGGATTGAGAGTATTTTCGAGCCCTTTTATTCCGACAAGGCGAATGGTATGGGTATAGGGCTGGCCATCTGCCAGACTATTATAGAGGCCCATGGGGGGCGTATCGGGTACACACCGAACCCGGCCGGGGGCGCGGTGTTCCGGTTCACACTGCCTGTGGTCGAGGCGTAACAGGGATGCAACAGCAAACCGTATACATAGTCGATGACGATGCCGCGGTGCGTGACTCGATACAGGAACTGGTCGAATCCGTCGGCCTGCATGCGCAGGGCTATGACGCCGGGCAGGCGTTTCTCGACGACTTTCAGCCGCAATGGTGCGGCTGCCTGGTGCTCGATGTGCGTATGGCCGGAATGAGCGGCTTGCTGCTGCTGGAAACGCTCACCAAGCTGGGAGCCAGACTTCCCGTCATCATCATCACCGGTCATGGCGATGTTCCCATGGCCGTGCGCGCCCTGCAGGTCGGTGCCGTCGATTTCATCCAGAAGCCCTACCGCGATCAACTGCTGCTGGACAGCATTAACAAGGCATTGGCCGCCGATGCGGCTGCGAGGCGTTCGCTCGCCGGGACGGACAAATTCGAACAGTGTCTTGTCTCCCTGACGAAACGGGAACGCGAGGTGCTCGACAAACTGGTAGAAGGCGGCAGTAGCAAGGAAATAGCCAGGGCACTGGCTATCAGCCCGCGAACCGTTGAGGCGCACCGTCAGAAGCTGCTGCACAAACTGGGCGTTGGTTCTGTAAAAGAGCTGATGATGCTTGGGGATATACGGGAGCTCCGCAAGTAGGCCAAACGCGGCTCTCAGCACATCTTGCCTGGCGAGCTACGTACGTAGCTCAGGTAGTCTGCCGAATACTTTATGTCACCTGTGTGGTGTAGTGTTGTCACTCGCTTGCATGGGAGGGGATGCGCCTGGGGTGTATTTCTTTTCCTGTGTTGCCTGTTATCGCTACAGTCACAGGAGTCTGATGGAAAGACCCATAGTGTACATCGTCAGTGCTGATGCTGCGGTTCGCGATTCCGCCAAACAGCTGATCGAAGCGGTGGGCCTGCCTGCGCGGACCTTCGCCTTTTTGTCGGCGTTCCTCGATGCGGTTACACCGGGTCATCACGGCTGCCTGGTGCTGGATGTCTATAAAGGCGATCTCGGCGACGCGCAACAGCAGGCAAGACTTGCCACTGCGTGCACCAGGATGCCAGGAATCCTGATCGTCGACCGTGGCGATGTACCGATGGCAGTGGAGGCCGTCAAGGCTGGCGCAATGGAAGTCATGCAGAAACCTTACCGGGATGAGAATCTGCTGGGCAGTATCAAACATGCCCTGGAGGCAGACGCAACGGCTCACAGTTAATCGTCCTGCCGACCTGCGGGTACGTACGTAGCCCAGGTAGTCTGCCGAATAGGATTGTTTGCAGCTGTCGGCTATACCGTGTCTCTATACCCTCGCGGCCATGGCAGCATGCACGACACATTGACATGCGAAGCGAAGTTAGATCCTTCACCGGCAGCAGCCGGCGTGGCGGTAATGACCTGAAGCAAAGAAGGAGAGTATGACTATGTTGAGCAAACATCTCGTTTTACCTGCAGTTTTTCTGCTGTCGTTAACCCGCATGACAACAGCACTGGCAGAGGACATCTCCAGTGCTTATCTCGTTGGCACATGGGGCCTCGAGGGCAAGGAGAACTGCGGTGTCAGCGGCAAGGAACACATCAAACTGGCAGAGAATGGCAAATTTGAACTGGGTCGTTTGGGCCGTGTGGATTTTGTCGGCTTTTGGGCGCTTGAAGGCAATCGCCTCGACCTGCATATGGTGGGTTCACCTTACAGAATTGACAATGCGCTGGTACAACACAAGGATCAGTACGGCTATGCGCACCTGCCGGTTTTCATTTTTAATATGGGGAACAATACCTTCGATGCGGTGGTGCCCGAACAGGACGATGTCAGGATGCGCAGTGCACAGCGCTGTTCCTGAGCGGATCGTTGAAGCTTTCGTCGAGCACAAGAGTTTATTAGGAGACATGAAATGAATATGAAATCTGCAATCTCCGGTCCCCGGACAAGACGCCTGCTTTTCGTCCTGTTGCCGATGATGGCTTTCGGCAGCCTGGGCACTGCCCCGGTATATGCGAATGGGGCAGGGTGGTTTCTCGGCGGCATGGCGACCACGCGTGTCCTCGGCGATATGCGCCGCCGCACGGTGGCTACGGAAACTCAGGCAGCCGCCACCGTTCAACTGGCTAACGAAAATGCAGCGACACACGTGGTCGTGGCCGCGCCGGCTTCCAGTGCCAGTAAGACCTCGAGTATTGAATCACAGCTGAACACGCTGGATACACTCCTCGCCAAGGGGTATATCACCAAGCAGCAATATGACGACCGCAAGAAAGCCGTACTGGACAGCATCTAGCGATGTCTGCCAGCTCCTTTTCAGGATAATCATTGACGCGGCACAGTAACACCTTCGAGCGCGTCACCCTGGCTGTCGGCAGCCCATACGGAGCGCTATTGCTGGCCCTCGTGGCCATGCTCCTTGTGTACCCGTTTCTAGGTGCTCACGGGGCCGCCAGCTGGGTTCTAGATTTCGTTACGCTGGGCCTTGTCGTAGCGGCACTGCGGGTCATCCACGGCAGGGGGGTCACCTATTATCTGAGTTTGCTACTGGGCCTGTCCGCCTTTCTGACCGGCCTGCTTGGCCGGTCCATGGACGTCACGTCGGCCTACCCGGTCGGGGCCGGTCTGCGGGCACTGTTTATGGCTTTCCTGATCGTTGTCATCTTCAGTGACATCATGCGCCGCAGGGACATCACCTTCGATGCCGTACTGGGGGCATGCAGTGTGTTCGTATTGCTGGGTCTTGCGTTTGGTTCGGCCTACGCCCTGCTCGAATGGCTGGTGCCGGGATCGTTTGCTATCCCCGTGGTACCCCCATCGATAGCGAGCGTCTTCGGCCACACCTCGACTGAATTCAGTCTCCTGTATTTCAGCCTGGTGACTATGTCCACGGTCGGGTTTGGCGACATCGTTCCGGTCGCGGCGCCGGCACGCAGCATGGCGGCGATCGAGGGGCTGCTGGGACAACTCTATCTGGCCATCATCATCGCACGACTGGTCGGACTGGAAATCGCGAGCCGCCTGCAGGATGCGGCACCTCGCGATAGAGACTGATACACTAACAGCCGTTCTGCCGCTTGTGGTCTGCACCGCTTCCGGATTCATGGCTGTTCTGCGCCTGAGTGCAGAGGCAGCGTTTATGCCAGAGGTTGTCCAATGAAACTTGAAATTATTTCGTTGAGTCTCATCTTTTTCTCGGTGGTTGTCATTACCCTGGGGATCATCAAGATCCACACCTATCCGGGCAAGATCGCCAGGGCGCGCAATCACCCCCAGACCGAGGCGATCGAGGTCACCTCGCTGCTTGGCCTGCTGATCTTTCCCCTCTGGATGGCTGCCCTGGTATGGGCCTATTCCGGTGCGGTGGTGGGCAGTCTCTATGCGCGACAGACAGCAGAGAATGACGGCGACGGGTCAAACCGAGAGGCACCACAACCGCCTCCGGCTGCAGCAGCAGACACACCAGACGACGCCTGACACAGGGATATTCCATGGAACTCCTCATTACCATCGCCTATATCTTTCTGGTACGCCTGATCTTCTTCGACTACAAGCTGCTCAAGTACAACCTCTTCTGGAAGTTCGTCACCTTCGGTCTGTGGATCACGGCCGCCCTGACCGAGGTCATTTTTCTCGGCCAGTACGCGCCCTACAGCAAGGCCATGTTCGTGCAGTCCTATGTGGTGCAGATGGCACCGGAATTCGGCGGGCTTGTCACAG
>JBATFE010000068.1:0-5390 GCA_049664445.1 Gammaproteobacteria bacterium | reverse complement strand
AGATCGGCCGGCGCCTGGCCAGGGCAGGCATCGGCGGTTGCTATACGGGCGCGCGGGCTCTTGCCAGGGGCACTATCGTCGGACGGACGCATTTTGCCCGGCACCTGGTGGCGGCCGGCCATGCCCGCTCGGTACGCGAGGTGTTCAAGCGCTTCCTGGTGAATAACAAGCCCGGTTACGTCACCGGTCAGTGGACCAGCCTCGAGGCGGCGCTCGAATGGATTCATAGCGCCGGCGGTATCGCGGTGATCGCTCACCCGGCAAGGTACCGCATGACGGCCAGCAAGCTGCGTCGCCTGATTGCAGAGTTTCGTGCCGCTGGTGGTGCCGGACTGGAGGTCGTCTCAGGCAGTCACAGCAGGGATAACATCATTGCCATGGCGTCATTGTGCCGTAACGAGAACATGCTGGCCTCTAGCGGGTCCGACTATCACGGACCGCAAAATCCCTGGATTAAACTGGGCCAGCTGCCGGCATTGCCGCCGGGCTGCCGTCCGGTCTGGGAAAGTGAGCGCTGGTCGCTTCAATGAGGTCATGTTTCGATGTGCCAGTTCTTCCAGATACATCCGCTTAATCCGCAGCTACGGTTGATACGCCAGGCGGTAGAGATCATTCGCAACGACGGACTGGTCGTGTATCCGACGGACTCCAGCTATGCACTGGGCTGTCATGTTGGCGACAAGCGCGGCATGGAACGCATACGGCGAATCCGCGGCCTTGATAACCGGCATAACTTTACCCTGATGTGCCGTGATCTGTCCGAAATATCCACCTATGCAAAGGTGGATAACAGCAGCTATCGTCTGTTGAAGTCGCTGACGCCGGGCGCCTATACCTTCATCCTGAAAGCGACACATGAAGTGCCGCGGCGCCTGCAAAACCCGAAACGCAAGACCATCGGTATTCGCGTGCCGGATCATCCTGTTACCCAGGCACTGCTGGATGAACTGGGCGAGCCCCTGATGAGTTCCACCCTGATCCTCCCGGGCAGGGATATCCCGGAGACGGACGCCAACGATATCCGCGAGCTGCTTGAACATGATGTGGACCTGGTGATCGACGGTGACTTCTGCGGTGTCGAGCCTACCACTGTGGTAGATCTCGTTGACGGCATACCGCAGGTGATGCGGCAGGGACGTGGCAGTGTTGAAGGCTTCTAGATATTGCTATGACCCGATCAATATAGAAAATTTAGCCACGGAAGCACACGGAAAAACACGGAAGAAAAAACCACGTACTGAAAAATATTCCCGTGTGCTTCCGTGGCAATTTGATAATAAACCGGTGCCCGGCTTGATGTGGCTCGCTCATGCGGGCCTGGCAAGGTGCTACGTGCCGGCGCTTGAGAGAACCGCGCTAATGCAATCGACCTTCATAAGGTTATAATCCGCCGATGCTCGAACTCAGCCTGGTACAAAAAATTGCAATCTGGGTGGTGCCGGTGGTGCTGGGCATTACCGTGCACGAGGTGGCGCACGGCTGGATTGCCCGCAAACTGGGTGATAACACGGCCTTTATGCTCGGCCGCCTGACGCTCAATCCGGTTAAACACGTCGACCCCATGGGAACCATCATAATTCCGGGGCTGCTGTTACTGATGCAGGCCGGGTTTATCTTCGGCTACGCAAAGCCGGTGCCGATCAACTGGAAAAACCTGCACCATCCGAAGCGGGACATGGCGCTGGTGGCGGCGGCCGGTCCCGGTGCCAATCTATTAATGGCGACTGCATGGGCCCTGTTGATACGTCTTGGACTGTCGCTGGGAGAGCACGCTATTGCGCTTGTCTACATGGGGGTTGCCGGGATCACCATCAACATTATCCTGATGGTGCTGAACCTGCTGCCCTTGCCGCCACTGGATGGCGGGCGCGTCATGACCGGACTGTTACCCGGGCCCCTGGCCTACAAGTTCAGCCGCATCGAGCCCTACGGCTTTTTTATCCTCATCGGCCTGCTGGTGACGGGCATTCTCGGCATGGTGTTGTGGCCGGTCATCAGTGTGGGCATGTCGATGATGGTGCCGGTCTCCGGTTTGTCAGCACAAAAATTTCAATTGCTGTTGCTGGCCTTGATGGGCAGATAGGAGAGTATTTTGGTTGGAATACACACGAGCAGCCGGGTGCTTTCCGGCATGCGTCCAACGGGACGTTTACACCTGGGACACTATCACGGTGTGCTTAAAAACTGGGTAAAACTGCAACATGAATTCGAGTGTTTTTTCTTTGTCGCCGACTGGCATGCATTGACCACGCACTACGAAGAATCCCATATTATCGCTGACAGTGTCTGGGACATGGTGATTGACTGGCTGGCTGCCGGTGTCAATCCGGGCGCTGCGCAACTGTTTATTCAGTCACATGTGCCGGAGCATGCCGAACTGCACCTGCTGCTGTCCATGGTCACCCCGCTGGGCTGGCTGGAACGGGTGCCGAGTTACAAGGACCAGCAGGAAAAACTGCGCGAGCGTGACCTGGCGACCTACGGTTTCCTGGGTTACCCGTTGCTGCAAAGCGCCGATATTCTCATCTACGGTGCCGACAAGGTGCCGGTCGGAGAAGACCAGGTGGCGCATGTCGAGCTGACCCGGGAGGTCGCACGCCGTTTTAATCATCTTTTCGGACGTGAACCAGGCTTTGAGGCGGCGGCAGAGGCCGCGATCAAGAAGATGGGCAAAAAGAACGCACGCCTCTACCGTGAGTTGCTGAAACGCTACCAGCAACAGGGTGATCATGAGGCGGTTGCGGTCACCCAGGCGCTGCTGGCGGAACAGCAAAACCTTGCCATCACCGATCAGGAGCGCCTGCTGGGTTACCTGGAAGGCGGTGGCCGCATGATATTGACCGAGCCGGAGGCGCTGCTGACGCCGGCATCGAAAATGCCGGGACTCGATGGCCAGAAAATGTCAAAGTCCTACAACAACACCATCACCCTGCGCGAGGCCCCGCATGACGTGCGCGAGAAACTGCGCACCATGCCGACCGACCCGGCGCGGGTACGGCGCACGGACCCCGGCAACCCGGACATCTGTCCGGTGTGGCAATTGCACGAGGTCTATTCCGGTGACGAGGTAAAGGGGACGGTACGTGAAGGCTGTACCACGGCAGGCATCGGCTGTCTCGATTGCAAGCAGTACATTATTGACAGCGTGCTGCAGGAACTGGAACCGATACAGGAGCGCGCCCGGGAATTCGAACAGGACCCGGGGCGGGTGCGTGCCATCATTGACGAAGGCTCACAGGCCGCGCGCGTGGTGGCGCGTGCAACACTCGAAGAGGTACGCCAGGCCATGGGTCTGAACTACGACTGAGTGCCATGGGCCGGGGGCAGAAAAGGCGACAAATGACTGAATATAGGGTAGTATCCTCCGGACGATGAAAGTCGTCCCTCGGATACGACGCCGTCACCACGTACCAGGGTATTACATGAGCGAAGACCAGAGCCGCGAAGCAGAGTCGGACATCCATCCCCAGGAAGAATTACCCATCGCCGTTGTTCAGGGCAAGGCCTATGATGCCCTGCCCAAGGACCTCTATATACCGCCCCAGGCACTGGAGGTCTTTCTCGAGGCCTTCGAGGGTCCGCTGGACCTGCTGCTGTACCTGATCCGTCGCGAGAATATCGACATCACCGATATCCCGGTTGCCGATATTACGCGCCAATATGTTGTTTATATTGAATTAATGCACGAGATGCAGCTGGAGCTGGCCGGTGAATACCTGGTGATGTCAGCAATGCTTGCCGAAATCAAGTCGCGCATGTTGCTGCCCCGGTCGAGCGAGGTCGAGGAAGACGAGGACGATCCGCGTGCCGAGCTGGTGCGGCGCCTGCAGGAATATGAACGCTACAAGCAGGCGGCGGAGGATATCGATACCTTGCCGCGACTGGGGCGTGATGTCTACCAGGCAGTCGCTGAACCCCCGGAACGAAAGATTATACCGCTGCCACCGGAGGTTGATCTGCAGGACCTGATTGCCGCCTTTCAGGACGTCATGAAGCGTGCGTCTATGTACGCTCACCACCATGTGCAACTGGAGTCCCTGTCTGTCCGCGAACGCATGTCCAGCGTACTCAGCAAGGTGAATGCCACGCACTTCACCCGTTTTTCCGACCTGTTTACCGTCGAGGAAGGCCGCATGGGTGTGGTGGTTTCGTTTCTGGCCATTCTCGAACTGGTCAAGGAGTCGCTGCTCGACCTGACGCAGTCCGAGCCGTATGCACCGATACATGTTAAGGCGGCTGCGCAGGCGGAAAATACTGTCGAAGTCGAGGACATGAGCACTGAACAGGCGACCGCCTGAATGAGGATTGACCTGCAGGGAAACCACCATGGAAATTGATCAGCTCAAGAATGTCATCGAGGCCATCCTGCTGGCGGCCGGTCGCCCGTTGAATATTGACCAGTTACTGGCGATGTTTGCCGGGCAGGAAAAGCCTGAACGCAGTGAGATACGCGACGCGGTCGGCGCCCTGCAGGCGGATTACGAGACACGGGGTATCGCATTGATTCAGGTGGGTAGCGGTTACCGGATCCAGGTACGTGAGACCATGCAACCGTGGGTCGAACACCTCTGGGAGGAAAAGCCGGCGCGTTATTCGCGTGCCTTGCTGGAAACACTGGCGTTGATTGCCTACCGGCAGCCGGTGACCCGCGGTGAAATTGAAGACGTACGCGGCGTCAGTGTCAGCAGCACGATTATGAAGACATTACTGGAGCGGGAATGGGTGCATGTGGTGGGGCACCGTGAAGTACCCGGTCGTCCCGCCATGTATGGCACCACCAGGAAGTTCCTCGATTACTTCAGTCTGAAAAATCTCAGCGAGCTGCCATCGCTGGCTGAATTGCGTGATCTCAACGAGATTGGCAGGGAGCTGGAACTGGACCTGTCAGATATTCCGGGCATTGGTATTGAACTGACGTCCGCCAATGATGATGAAGCCACAGTCTCCGAGGAAGAATCCGCCGCGGCCAGGCTGACTGATGACGTTGTATCAGACCCTGATACAAGAGCAAGTGACAACGTCGCCAATCTCCATTAAGTACCCCGCCGTTGGCTGAACGTCTGCAAAAAGTCCTGGCACGTGCCGGTCACGGCTCCCGTCGCCAGGTGGAAGCCTGGATACGTGAAGGCAAGATCACGGTGAACGGCAAGCTTGCCGAGCTCGGTATCAGTGTGTCCGGGACGGACCGGATCAAGATCGACGGGCGCTCGGTGTCCACGGCCACGGGTCCTGACACACTCCCGCGTACCCTTGTTTATCACAAGCCCGCCGGTGAACTGACGACCCGCAAGGATGAGGCAGGGCGGCCAACGGTTTTTGATAACCTGCCGCGGCTCAGGCACGGTCGCTGGATCAGTGTCGGGCGGCTCGACTTCAATACCTCCGGGTTG
>JBATFE010000067.1:0-6098 GCA_049664445.1 Gammaproteobacteria bacterium | reverse complement strand
GCGTGAGTTAATAAAAGAGTTGCGTATTGCACGCCCGGAACGCCTCTGGAATGTTGCTGACGGCTTTCGCGCCGGGCTGACAGCGGAGGAGCTGTTTGAACTGACGGCGATTGATCCCTGGTTCCTGGCGCAAATCGGTGACCTGGTGGCCGAGGAGAACAGCCTGCGATTGCTGAGTGTCGAGGCACTTGATGCCGGGCGCCTGCGGCAGTTGAAGCGCAAGGGTTTTTCCGACCGCCGGCTGGCGCGCCTGCTGGACTGTACCGAGGGCAAGGTGCGCCAGCGACGTCACGACCTGGCTGTTCGGCCGGTCTACAAACGGGTCGATACCTGTGCGGCCGAGTTCTCGACGTCAACCGCGTATATGTATTCTACCTATGAAGAGGAATGCGAAGCAGCACCTACCGACAATGACAAGATCATGGTGCTGGGTGGCGGCCCCAACCGTATCGGGCAGGGCATCGAGTTTGATTATTGCTGTGTGCATGCCGCCATGGCCTGCCGCGCCGATGGTTTCGAGACCATCATGGTCAATTGCAACCCGGAGACGGTCTCGACGGATTACGACACCTCGGATCGACTATATTTCGAACCGCTGACACTGGAAGATGTGCTGGAGATCATCCATGTCGAGCAGCCGAAGGGCGTGATCGTGCAGTACGGCGGGCAAACGCCGCTGAAACTGGCGCGTGGCCTGGAAGCGAATGGCGCCCCCATTATCGGTACCTCGGCGGATGCGATCGATCACGCGGAAGACCGTGAACGCTTCCAGCAGATGGTGCAGAAACTGGGACTGCTGCAACCGTCCAACCAGATTGCATCGGATGCCGAACAGGCCCTGGCACTGGCGGACGAGGTCGGTTATCCACTGGTGGTGCGTCCCTCCTATGTGCTCGGTGGACGGGCCATGGAAATCGTTTACTCGCAGGAAGATCTGGCACGCTACATGCGCGAGGCCGTGCAGGTGTCGAATGACTCGCCGGTATTGCTCGACCGTTTTCTGGACGATGCCGTCGAGGTCGATATCGATGCGATCTGCGACGGTGAAGATGTGTTGATCGGCGGTATCATGGAACATATCGAGCAGGCCGGTGTGCACTCGGGTGATTCTGCCTGTTCATTGCCGCCCTATACCCTCAGCGAGGAAATACAGGCACGCATGTGCGAGCAGGTCGCGCGCATGGCCAAAGAGCTGAAGGTGCTTGGCCTGATGAATACCCAGTTTGCCGTCAAGGGCGATGATATTTACCTGATCGAGGTCAATCCGCGCGCCTCGCGCACCGTGCCGTTCGTCTCCAAGGCAACCGCGCGGCCGCTGGCCAAGATCGCGGCCAGTGTCATGACCGGAAAGTCATTGCGGGCACAGGGTTACACGGAGGCCATTAAACCGACTTTCTATTCCGTCAAGGAAGCGGTGTTCCCGTTTATCAAGTTCCAGGGCGTTGACCCCTTGCTTGGCCCGGAAATGAAATCCACCGGCGAGGTCATGGGCATTGGCAAGACCTTTGGGGAGGCCTTTGCCAAGGCCCAGCAGGGCGCCGGTAATGCCGTACCGGTCAAGGGCACAGCGTTCCTGAGCGTGCGCAAGGCAGACCGCGGCGAGGTGGTTGCACTGGCGCGTGATTTGACGAAGAAAGGCTTTAAACTGGTTGCGACACGCGGCACGGCGGCTGCGATCAGTGCCGATGGCACCGAATGCGGTGTCGTCAACAAGGTCATGGAGGGGCGCCCGCACGTGGTTGATATGATAAAGAACGGTCAGATCGACCTGATCGTCAATACCACCGAGGGTAAACAGGCGATCGCCGATTCTTATACAATTCGCCGAACCGCTCTGCACAACAAGATTTCCTACAGCACGACGATGGCCGGTGCAGTCGCGACCTGTATGGCGCTGGATTACCTGAACACCGGTAACGTCACCAGTTTGCAGAGCCTGCACCAGGAGTAAGCAACATGACAAAGAAGGTACCGATTACTGCAAAAGGCGCTGAAAAGCTGCGTGAGGAACTGTCGCGCCTGAAGACGGTGGATCGTCCACGCATTATCAAGGCCATCGCGGAAGCGCGCGCCCATGGTGATTTGAAAGAAAATGCTGAATACCACGCCGCCCGCGAGCAGCAAAGTTTTGCGGAAGGTCGCATCAAGGAGATCGAGGGCAAGCTGAGCCATGCCCATATTGTCGATGTCACCACACTTTCCGCCAATGGCAAGGTGGTGTTCGGCTGCACCGTTGAGTTGATGGATGAAGACACCGAGGAAAGCATTGTCTACCAGATCGTCGGCGAGGACGAAGCCGATATCAAGGTCGGCATGATCTCCGTTAATTCACCCATTGCCCGCGCCCTGATTGCCAGGGTCGAGGGTGATGTGGTGTCGGTCATTGTACCGGGCGGCGAAAGAAACCTTGAAATCATCGAAGTCCGCTATATATAAAAACCTGTAGCGGATCGTTTATGCCCGGCGATTAATCGGGTACATCCGCAAAGGGTCTTGCCGTTGACCAGCAAACTGCTCCCCGCCGCCGAACGCACCCTGCTCACCCTGTGGGTTGGCGCCCTGTGGGTGACGGGCTTCATGGTGGCACCGCTGCTATTTTCTGAACTGGATGATCGTGCGCTGGCCGGCAGTCTCGCCGGCAGCCTGTTCACCGTCACCAGCTACCTCGGCCTGCTGTGCAGTGGCCTGCTGCTGCTCATTAACGGCCTGACCTTGAGGGCGGTTAACTGGCGTGCAGTGGTGATCGTCGTCATGCTGTTGCTCGTTGTCATTGGCCAGTTTGTGATTACACCGATGGTGGCAGGTTTGCGAGAGCAGGGTCTGACGGACACGCCGCGCTTTGGCCAGTTGCATGGCATTGCCAGTGTGCTGTTTTTAATCATCAGTGTTCTGGGTCTGGTGCTGGTCGCGGCAGGCCAGAGAAACAGGGGCTAGTCGGGAATGCTGCTCAATTAATTTGTTTCACCAATATCAACAACAATTGGCCACGGAAGCACACGGAATTATTTTGCTAAGGCAATTTATTCTTCCGTGTATTTCCGTGTGCTTCCGTGGCAGTATCCTCGATTAAGTGCCGTTCGGTCTGTTTCGGCTTTTCGCGGTAGATGAGTGCAATGTGTCCGATGGCCTGTACCAGCTCGGCCTCGCAGCTGCTGCAGATCTCGCTGATGACGTCCTTGCGTTGCTCGCGGTCGCCCGCGCCGATGCGGATTTTCATCAGCTCGTGATGTTCGAGTGATAACGCGATCTCCCTGAGAACGGCCTTGCTGAGACCGGCATTGCCGGTGCTGACTACGGGTTTCAGTGTGTGTCCGCGTCCCCGCAGCGCGCGTTTCATTTTTTCGGTCAGTGACATGGTGGGTTTTTCCGTGAACAATGGTGTGATTATACGGGCATCCAGTCAGTGGTAGACAGTTTCCTATGGGTAAAAGCAAGAGCAGCCATCAGTGGCTGAGAAAACATTTCGACGATGAATTCGTCAAACGTGCGCAGCGCGAGGGTTACCGTTCGCGTGCCGTCTACAAGCTGGATGAAATACAGAAAAAGGACCGTGTCCTGCGCCCTGGTTCCGTCGTGGTGGACCTGGGGGCGGCGCCCGGTGGCTGGTCACAGTATGCGGCACAGATGCTGGGCGACAAGGGCCGCATCATTGCCCTCGATATCCTGCCCATGGAGCCGTTGCCGGGTGTTGAGTTTCTGCAGGGCGATTTCAGGGAAGATGAGGTGCTTGCCGCACTGGTGGAACTGCTCGCTGGTGCAGCGGTCAATCTTGTAATGTCGGATATGGCACCCAATATTAGTGGTATGGAAGCCGTCGACCAGCCACGCAGTATGTATCTGGTTGAGCTGGCCGCTGATTTTGCAGCAACGGTACTGGGCAAGGGCGGTGACCTGCTGTTCAAGGGGTTCCAGGGAGAAGGCTTCGATACTCTCCTGAAGGATTTACGAGGACAGTACCGCAACGTCTTGATCAGGAAGCCGAAAGCTTCCCGGTCCAGAAGCCGCGAGGTGTATGTGCTGGCGAAGGGCCGTATTAATGCGAATGTGTCATAATGGTTAAAGCCACGCTTTTGACGCGCCGTCATAGAGGTGCTGAAGCAGCTTTTACAAATATCAACAAGTTTTAGAAAATCGAGGACTCCGGTTTGAATGATCTGGCAAAAAACCTAATGCTCTGGGTTGTCATCGCAATCGTGCTGATGACCGTTTTTAACAACTTTGGTCCGAAATCAACGGCTGGCCAGCCTGTCAATTACTCGGATTTCATCAATGAAGTACAGCAGGGCCGCGTACAAAAGGTAGAGATAGAAGAACACACCGTCAAAGGCACGCGCATTGATGGCTCACGATTTTCCACCATCACGCCACCTGACGACCCGAAGATGGTCGATGACCTCTTGTCAAACGACGTCGAGGTCAAGGTCACCGGACCGAACGAGCATGGTCTGCTCATGACCATCTTTATCAACTGGTTCCCGATGCTGCTGCTGATCGGCGTCTGGATCTTCTTCATGCGCCAGATGCAGGGCGGCGGTGGCGGTCGCGGTGCCATGTCGTTTGGCAAGAGCAAGGCGCGCATGCTCGGCGAAGACCAGGTGAAGACGACGTTTGCCGACGTGGCCGGTGTGGAAGAGGCCAAGGAAGAGGTGGGTGAACTGGTCGAGTTTCTGAGTGACCCGAGCAAGTTCCAGCGTCTGGGTGGCAAGATTCCGCGCGGTGTGCTGATGGTCGGCTCGCCCGGTACCGGCAAGACGCTGCTGGCGAAGGCCATTGCCGGCGAGGCCAAGGTGCCGTTCTTTACCATCTCGGGTTCGGATTTTGTGGAAATGTTTGTCGGTGTCGGTGCTTCACGGGTACGTGACATGTTCGAGCAGGCGAAGAAGCATGCCCCCTGCATCATATTTATCGACGAAATCGACGCCGTCGGTCGTCATCGCGGTGCCGGCCTTGGCGGCGGCCATGATGAGCGTGAACAGACACTCAATCAGTTGCTGGTCGAGATGGATGGTTTTGAAGGCAACGAGGGCGTCATTGTCATTGCGGCAACCAACCGTCCGGATGTGCTGGACCCGGCACTGCTGCGCCCGGGCCGTTTCGACCGCCAGGTCGTCGTGCCGTTGCCGGATGTCCGTGGCCGCGAGCAGATCCTGAAGGTCCACATGCGCAAGGTGCCCATGGCCGATAATGCCAAGGCCAGTGTCATTGCGCGCGGTACCCCGGGCTTCTCCGGTGCTGACCTTGCCAACCTCGTCAACGAGGCGGCTCTGTTTGCCGCGCGTGGTAACAAGCGCCTGGTGGACATGGAGGACCTCGAGAAGGCCAAGGACAAGATCATGATGGGCGCGGAACGCCGCTCCATGGTGATGAGCGAGGACGAAAAGAAGCTTACCGCCTACCACGAGGCCGGACACGCCATTGTCGGCCGCTCCATGCCCTCGCATGACCCGGTCTACAAGGTCAGCATCATCCCGCGTGGCCGTGCACTCGGTGTCACCATGTTTCTGCCGGAGGCAGACCGCTACAGCCACAGCAAGGAATTTCTGGAAAGCCAGATCTGCAGCCTGTTCGGCGGGCGCATTGCCGAGGAGTTGATCTTTGGTGCGGACAAGGTCACCACGGGAGCTTCGAACGACATCATGCGCAGCACGGAGCTGGCGCGCAACATGGTCACCAAGTGGGGGCTCTCCGAAAAGCTCGGGCCGCTGACCTATAGCGAAGACGAAGGTGAGGTATTCCTCGGTCATTCTGTTGCCCAGCACAAGGCAGTATCCGATGAAACGGCACATGATATCGACCAGGAGATCCGTTCCATCATCGACCGTTCCTATGCGCGGGCAGAAGAGATCCTCAAGACCCATCTCGACAATCTGCACCTGATGGCCGATGCGCTGATGAAATTTGAAACCATCGACAGCGACCAGATCGACGACATCATGGCCGGCAAACCCCCGCGGCCACCGGCAGACTGGGATGCCAGCGAGCCCACCGCGGGTTCCGGCGACAGCGGCTCGACCAGTGACGACGGGAAATCGGACACCAAGATCGGTGGCCCGGCCGGCCAGCACTAGCAAATAAATAACCTGTCGACCGCCAGGAGC
>JBATFE010000066.1:0-13547 GCA_049664445.1 Gammaproteobacteria bacterium | reverse complement strand
AAGGTCCGAAGATCCCCTGCTTTCCCCCGTAGGGCGTATGCGGTATTAGCTTGAGTTTCCCCAAGTTGTCCCCCGCTACTGGGCAGATTCCTATGTGTTACTCACCCGTCCGCCACTCGACGCCTGGAAGCAAGCTTCCATCGTTTCCGTTCGACTTGCATGTGTTAGGCATGCCGCCAGCGTTCAATCTGAGCCAGGATCAAACTCTTCACTTTAAGTTTGAAGCTTGGTTGGTTGCTTTGAGGAGCAACCGGATCCTGCTCGATGATTACTGTCATGAATTGACATCTGTTGCCAGACATCTGACGCTCTCATCGAATTTTGTTGCATACACAACATCGACGTAAGCGCCCACACAAATTACCTGATCGAATTGTTAAAGAACTATTGCCGAGAACGGTGCTCGTCAAGGGAGCGCAAATTGTACGCAGGTTTTACTCTCTGTCAACACCAAAAAACACAAATAATTACAAATATTTTTTACCCTGCACGGGTTGACTCATGCTAAATGAGGGATTACCGCGTACTCAGCGTCATCACGAGGCCAAGTATAGTTGATAAAACAGCCACCGACAGACATTGTGCTATTCATTCTGTCGCTGGATTCCTGATACGTTTCCGGATCAGGGCCTTACAGTTCCTCCCGGCCCGCAGCCTTGCAGCCTCAGGTGACCGTTACCCGTGCAAAACGCCGTTTACCCACCTGGAACACGTGATTACTCCCCGCCCGAAGTGCCAAACCCTTGTCGCTGATGCGTTCTCCGTCGATGCGAACCGCACCCTGCTTGATCATGCGGTAGGCCTCCGAGGTACTGTCGACCAGCGCGGCCTCCTTGAGCAGCCTGGCAATCCCAAGTTCACCGCCATCAGCAGCCAGCGTCAGCTCCGGCATTTCGTCCGGCATGGCACCTTTCTGGAAACGGGCGATAAAATTGGCCTGTGCCGCTGCTGCTGCCGCCTCGTCATGAAACCGGGCAACGATTTCCTGCCCCAGCTGGAACTTGATATCACGGGGGTTGGCACCCTCTTCGACAGCGCGGCGAAGCTGCTCAATCTCGCCCAGCGGGCGAAAGCTCAACAACTCGAAGTAGCGCCACATCAGGTCGTCGGAGATCGACATCAGCTTGCCGAACATGTCATCGGGTGGCTCGCTGATGCCGATGTAGTTATTCAGCGACTTGGACATCTTCTGTACGCCGTCGAGACCTTCCAGGATCGGCATGGTCAGGATCACCTGGGGCTTTTGTCCATAATGTTTCTGCAGTTCACGGCCAACCAGTAAATTAAATTTCTGGTCCGTCCCACCCAGCTCGACATCCGCCTTCATGGCGACAGAATCGTAGCCCTGTATCAGGGGATAGAGAAACTCGTGGATGGCAATCGGCTGATTGGCTGCATAGCGCTTGTTGAAATCATCACGCTCCAGCATGCGCGCAACGGTATGTTTCGCTGCAACCTGAATAAGGTCGGCGGCATTCATTTCACCCATCCACTGGGAATTGAACATTACCGTGGTCTTTTCCGGGTCCAGTATCTTGAATATCTGATGCTCATAGGTGGCTGCATTCGCCAGCACATCGTCACGTGTCAGTGGCTTGCGCGTGACGTTCTTTCCGGTTGGGTCGCCGATCATGCCGGTAAAATCGCCTATCAGGAACAGCACCTCGTGGCCAAGCTCCTGGAACTGGCGCAGCTTGTTGATCAGCACGGTATGCCCCAGATGCAGATCCGGTGCGGTCGGATCAAAACCTGCCTTGACGCGCAGCTGTTTGCCGGAACGTAACCGTTCGACCAGCTCAGCCTCGACCAGGATCTCATCGGCGCCGCGCTTGATCTGCGCCAATTCATCATAGTTTGTCATCTGTACCGCGCTCCCGTTAGATCCATTATCGCGACAGATTAACATACCGGCCAGCTCTGGATGGCCCGCCTGTCCGCATGACACGCACTCAAGACCTGTCCGGTAATTGACGCTATATCAAGGAGAAACAGTTGACCAACCGCACCCCAACCGTTAACTTATGCCGTACCTAAACAAGGGCTTACCGTGAATCATCCAACCATCATCAACCACGATGTCAAGTCACACACCCTGACTGCGGGTTCACGACCGCGACGCCTGCGCTTTGGTTACCTGTTACTTGCCGGTCTGACCACTCTAATGGCTGTCGCGCTGCTCAGCGGAAAGTCCGAACCGGCGAGAGCCATCCAGACAGTCAGCCTGACGCTGGACGAGAAAGAAAGCGCCATTCAGACCCTCGCCTTACCGCAGGCTGTTACCCCGGAAACAGTTACCCCGGAAACAGTTATCCCGGAAACAGTGACCACACCCGGGCCTGTACCCGAGTTGTCAACGCTCGGCACACCGCTCGCCGCCCCGCTAAAGCAGGCAGCGTCCCTGCCCGAGCCCGTCGGCAACTGGCGCGATGTCACGATTAAATCCGGTGACAGCCTCGCCGCGATCTTCACCAGGCTGGGCATTTCACCCCGGCAGCTACATGCCCTGCTGGAACAGGGTGGCGCTGCCCACAACCTGAAAAATATTTACCCGGGACAGACCCTGCGCCTGCTGACCGATGACGAACAGGGGCTGCTTAAACTCTCGTATCCGATCGACAAACTGAGCACACTGGAAGTCAACCGCAACGGCGATGACTTTGAGATCAGTACCACGCACCGTACACCGGAACGTCGTGAAATCAGTACCAGCGCCACTATTGAAAGTTCACTGTTCATGACCGGACACAATGCCGGCCTGTCCGATAGCGTCATTATGGAACTGGCGGGTATCTTTGGCTGGGACATCGACTTTGCGCTCGATATACGCAAGGGCGATCAGTTTACCGTGCTGTATGAAGAAATCTATCTGGACGGCGAACACATCGATAACGGCAATATCCTCGCCGCCGAGTTTATAAACCAGGGCAAACGTTACCAGGCCGTGCGTTATACGGACGCCGGCGGCAGAACGGATTACTACGCACTGAATGGCGAAAGCATGCGCAAGACCTTCCTGCGCACACCGGTTGAATTCAGCCGTATCAGTTCCCGCTTCAGCACTGGACGCAAGCACCCCGTGCTGAATAAAATTCGCGCCCACAAGGGCGTGGACTATGCTGCTTCCACCGGCACGCCTATCAAGTCAACGGCAAACGGCAAGATCATTCACATCGGCAAGAAGGGCGGCTACGGCAATACCATCATCGTTCAGCATGGCACCCGCTACAGTACGCTGTATGCGCACATGTCGAAATACCGGGGTGGCCTGAAGAACGGCAGCCGCATAAAGCAGGGACAGACGATTGGTTATGTCGGCAGTACCGGTCTGGCGACCGGGCCGCACCTGCATTATGAGCTGCGGGTTGACGGCACACACCGTGATCCCCTGCGGGTAAAACTGCCGGGCGCCGACCCGTTAAACAAGAAGTACATGGCGGATTTCACATCCAGGGCTGAAGCGCTGATTGCACAGATCGACCTGGTGCGCGACGTACAGGTTGCCAGCAACAATTAACCGACTGGCGGCATCACAGCAACGACCCGGCAGACACTGAAAGCAACCGTTGCTGTTCCACGGTTGCCCTCAACCAGACTGGCGCCCGGCAAGCGGCACATAGTCACGCGGCGCACTACCCGTATAGACCTGCGTCGGGCGGAAGATCCGGTTCTCCGCTACCTGCTCACGCCAGTGCGCCAGCCATCCGGCCGTGCGCGCAATGGCGAATATGGACGTGAACTGGTCCGTAGGAATACCAATCTCGCGATACAGAATGCCGGAATAATAATCGACATTCGGATAAACGCCCTTGGGTGCAAGCGTTTCCTCGCAGGCCTCTTCAAGCGCCAGCGCGGTTTCAAACAACGGGCTGATAGTGCCCTGGGAATCGGCCAGCTCGCGCATCAGTTTCTGCAACAGGATGGCCCGCGGATCCTTGACCTTGTATTCGCGGTGTCCCATACCCCAGATGGTTTCCTTCACTGCGAGTTTCTTTTCCAGCCAGGGTTTCACATTTTCCGGTGTGCCTATCTCTTCCAGCATGGCAATCACGCGTTCGTTTGCGCCACCGTGCAACGGCCCTGCGAGGGTACCGATGGCAGCAGCAATCACATAGGACGGCGACGCCAGCGTTGAACCGCTGACCATGGCGGCAAAGGTCGATGCGTTGATGGTATGTTCGGCATGCAGGATCAAGCATATATCCATGATGCGCGCCACCAGTGGTGCCGGCTCAACACCGTTAAACATGTAGAGGAAATTTGCCGCGTAGCTCAGATCGCTGCGTTGCCGCATGGGATAGTTACCCAGGCGTAACTGCTGCCACATGGCGACCAGCGTGGCCATGCGCGCCAGTATTCGAATAGACTGGCCGTAGATGTATTGCTCGGTTTCATCACCCGGACTGCGAATCTGTACGGGCACATGGGCGGGATAAAACATGCCAAGGCTGGCAACGGCAGTTTGCAGCATTTCCATCGGGTGCCCGGTGACCGGCAGCGACTTCATGATGTCGTGGATGTTGTACTTCACCCGGCGGTGTTCGCGCAGCAGGGTGTCGAAGCGCTGAAGTTGCGCCGCGCTCGGCAGCTCACCGTCCAGCAGCAGATAGGCCGTTTCCTCAAACGTGCTGTGCTCGGCCAGATCGACAATGCGATAACCGCGATACGTGAGGACGCCCTGCTTGCCATCGAGGTAAGAAATCCTGGAGCGGGTTGCGGGGACGCCTTCCAGCCCTGGTTGATAGTCAGTCATATCACATCCTTTCCAAATCTAGTGCCCTGTTGGCCATTTTGATGCCTGGCCTTACGCGGATTGCAACACTATTGTATTTCCAGAAACACAAAAGGGGGCGATAAAGCCCCCTTGGTATTGCATATCAATAATTGCGATATCAGACTGAAAACGAGGAGCCGCACCCACAGGTGGTCGTGGCATTCGGATTATTGACCACGAACTGCGCACCTTCCAGCCCCTCGGTATAATCAACCTCGGCACCGATAAGGTATTGATAGCTCATGGGGTCAATAACCAGCGAGACACCCTCATTCTCTACGGTCACATCGCCGTCGCCAACCTTCTCGTCAAACGAGAAACCGTACTGGAAACCGGAACATCCGCCGCCTGAAATATAGATCCTCAACTTGAGATTCGGATTATTTTCCTCATCAATCAATGACTTGACCTTTTTTGCGGCCGCATCGCTAAAGGTGACTTCAACGCTCATTTGGGTTGCTGCTTCACTCATGAAATGACTGCCTCTTCCTTCAGACAATGAATCGAGGGGAAAATTATGTCATTTCCCGAGTAAAATGGTCAAGTATTCACTCCGGGGGCTTGCCAGATTCAGCCGCTTCACGGTCAAATGCAAGCACCGGGGCATCCGGTTCGGTGCTGTGAACAAGGCTGCCGTTGACCGCCGCACCCATTGCCATCTCAATCAGCTTGTAATAAACATCTCCGTCAACCCTGGCCTTGGTGGCCAGCTCGATGCGCTCGTCCGAACGCACGTCACCGGTGACCGTGCCGTTCAATATGACGGTCGGTACCCGGACATCCCCCTCGATGCTGCCGTGCTCGCTGACCGTAAGCACCGACGATGAACCTGACTCGGCAATGACACCGCCCTTTATGCGGCCATCGACGAGCAGGCCGCCGCTAAAATGTATATCACCCTCGATGCGTGTCTGTTGCCCGATAATGGTGTCGACCCGGGTATTTGCAGTTTTCCGATTCTTGCCTTGACCCAACATAATCACTCTCCTATGAACCCGATGCGTACCAGTCAAACGTTTGCCTGACCGGGGGCGGTTTGCCCTTGCCCTCGGGTATGACATTCAAAATCACCTTTTCAGGTTCAAATCCGTCCGGCATCGTAATCGTGCCGGCAAGTTCCTGAAAATAGCGAAAGCGAAACTTCAGCTGCTTGACCGCCGGGTTGGTAACACCGGCAAGCGCCAGCTCGCCCGGTTCTCCCAGCATCAAGCCGGCTATCGTCCAGTCCACCACACCGGTGACCAGGCGATCGTTGCGTTTCAACTGGGTCAGTACCAGATCATAGTGATACTCACCTGCCCCGGTACCGCTTTCAAGCGTGAAGCGGTGAATGCGCAAACCGGATTGCACATCACCCGGCGCCACGATGCCGCGATAGAATTCAATTTCCTCGCGGGCGGCCTGCAGTTCCATTTCAAGCTGACCGAGATCGGCCTTGACGTCGTGTGCTGCCTGCTGGTCAATCTGACTGGAGCGTTCCAGAATCGCGACCCGTTCACGCAACAGCTTGTTGTCCTTCACGAGTTTCCTGTTGCGTTTCTCCTCTACCGAGTACTGTGTTCGCAATGACTTCAACTCGATGACACCACGCACCTTGCCAAGATCGTAGAGCCACCAGCCGGCATACAGCACACTGCCAGCGGCAGCAACCAGGATAATATGCAAGCGCATGTTATGCCACAAGACAGCCACCGAAAGCAGTATGACAAGCGCTCACGCACATGACCGGGTACAGATCACAAAACAGGCAGGCGCTAACCGGATCAGGGCAATAACGCAACATTCGACAAACCGGTGGCTTCTTCCAGTCCGAACATGACATTCATGTTCTGCAGTGCCTGTCCTGCGGCACCCTTGACCAGGTTATCGATTACGGAGAGCACCACTACGGTATTACCCTGCTGCGGCCGGTGAATGGCAATGCGGCAATGATTCGCACCGCGCACACTGCGTGTCTCCGGATGGGAACCGGCAGGCAGCACATCAACGAACGGCTCATCGCTGTAGCGGGCCTCGAACAATGCCTGCAGGTCGCGATCAGCATCCAGCAGTTGTGCATACAGCGTGGCATGAATTCCGCGAATCATGGGCGTTAAATGCGGCACGAAGGTCAGGTCGACCGGTTTCCCCGCCGCTTGCTGCAGCCCCTGGCGGATCTCCGGCAAGTGGCGGTGGCCAGGCACGGCATAGGCCTTGAAATTTTCACTGGCCTCGCACAGCAAGGTACCGGTTGTTGCCTTGCGCCCGGCGCCGCTGACGCCAGACTTGGCATCCGCAATGAGGTGACTGCTCTCGACCAGTCCTTCCTCCAGCAATGGCAGGAAACCCAGTTGTACCGCGGTGGGGTAACAGCCTGGATTGGCAACCAGTGTTGCCTCTGCAATCAGCGCGCGATTGATCTCGGGCAAACCGTAAACCGCCTGTCGCAGGTATTCCGGACAGGCATGCTCCATGCCATACCACCGCCGCCACTCTTCCACCTGCTGCAGACGGAAATCAGCCGCCAGGTCGATGACCCGTACCCCGGCCTCCAGCAGCTGCGGCACCATGGTCATGGCCGTGCCATTGGGTGTGGCAAAAAACACCAGGTCACAGCCAGTAAGTTGTCCGATGTCAGGCTCCGAGAAGGCAAGATCAAGGTGGCCGCGAAGGTTCGGGAACATGTCTGCGACCGGGACACCGGCCTCGGAGCGCGACGTGATGACGACCAGCTCTGACTCCGGATGACCTGCCAGCAACCGCAACAATTCGACACCGGTATAGCCGGTTCCGCCTACCACACCCACCTTGATCATGCGTCATTCACCTGTTTACTGGTTATCGTTACTATCCGCAGATAGTACACCATCGCGTGTTCTTTCATTCTACAATAGCCACCTCAAAGGTACGTATCGGCAACGCAGCTTCAGCCTGCTCGCACAAGGACAAAGCGTGTTCAAGGATCGCTGGAATCAATGGCTGGACAATCTCGGGCTGCGCGTCTCCAGCCTGGATGCCCTGCCACAACTGTCCATGCTGTCCATCCCGGTGGGCCTGCTGTCGGGTGGCGTTATTATTGCGTTCCGGATGCTGGTAGATTCCTCGCAGGCGATGTTGCTGCCGGGCGGCAATATCGAGAATTACGAGGGACTCGGCTACCTGCCCCGCCTGCTGCTGCCGCTTGCCGGTGGCCTGATTATTGGCCTGGTCTGGCAATTCCTGAAACAGGAGACCCGCGAGACAGGTGTCGTGCATGTCATGGAACGACTCGCCTACCACCAGGGCAGGCTGCCGCTGCGCAATGCAGTGGCGCAGTTTTTCGGTGCCGCGCTGAGCATTATCAGCGGTCACTCCGTCGGCCGTGAAGGCCCCAGCGTACACCTCGGCGCAACCAGCGGCAGCCAGATCGGCGAATGGCTGCGCCTGCCCAACAACAGCCTCAGGACCCTGGCCTCCTGCGGCATTGCCGCCGCGATATCAGCCTCCTTCAATACACCACTGGCGGGCGTCATCTTCTCCATGGAAGTCGTAATGATGGAATACTCGGTGGTGAGCTTCGCACCGGTGATCCTGTCCGCGGTCACCGCAACCACGTTGACGCGGCTGGTGTACGGCAGTGATCAGGTATTTTCAATCCCGGCGATGCAGCTGGGATCGTTACTGGAGCTGCCCTATGTCATTATCATGGGACTCACGCTGGGTTGCATTGCCGCCCTGTTTATCCATCTGCTGCAACACACGACCACGCTTTCCAGGGACTGGCCGATCTGGATCCGCTGCACCCTGGGTGGCGGTCTCGTCGGAACGCTGGGCATCGTGGTACCGGAGGTCATGGGGATCGGCTACGACACGGTCAATCAGGCACTGCTGGGGCAGCTTGCGCTCTCGGTATTGCTCGTTATCACGGCAGCCAAGATCATGGCCAGCGCGCTGGGGCTGGGCCTGGGTCTGCCGGGTGGCCTGATCGGGCCCACCCTGGTGATCGGCGCACTCGCTGGCGGAGCCACGGGCATCATGGCCGACACCTGGCTGCCGGGTGATATCGCCTCCCCTGCCTTTTACGCCCTGATCGGCATGTGCACCATGATGGGTGCGACGCTGCAGGCACCGCTTGCCGCGCTCACCGCCCTGCTGGAACTCACCGCCAACCCGTACATCATCCTGCCGGGCATGCTGGCGTTGATTGCCGCCGTGCTCGTCAGCCGCGAAGTGTTTGGCAAGGAGTCGGTCTATCTCGTGCTCATGAAGGCACGCGGTCTGGATTACCGCGCCACGCCCCTGACCCAGCAGTTGCGACGTATCGGCGTGGCCAGCGTAATGGAGCACCGCTTTGAATCATTACCCGACGTGGTTGACCGGCATCATGCGCTGCAGGCACTGACAAGCGAACCCCGCTGGATACTGATCACACGGGAGCGACAACCCGTTGCCCTGATGCCGGCCGCCGATCTGGCACTTCAGCTGCAGGCTCAACCGGAGCAGGAAGAATACTCGCTGATGGAAATACCCGCAGAGCGCAAGGAAATAACCCCGGTTGACTTCCAGGCCAGCCTGCAGGAAGCGCTTGGTATTCTGAATAGCAATGATGCCGCGGCCCTGTACGTGACCCGGCATACCATCCCGGGAATCAGCCGGGTATACGGCGTGCTGACGCGCGAGGATATAGACCGCAGCTATAGTGTTCACTGATCCGCAGTAAATCCTGGTGCAGGAGCGGCGTCGCCTACAGGGATGCAGGTGAGGGGCGTGAGCAGGATGCGGAAGCTTCCCCGCCGCGATTCGGGGTATAGCAAAAAACAATCGCGGCGAGGCGCCGCTCCTGTGATTGTAGATTCCAACCGCTCAGAAATCAGGCCTTGACCAGCCGCAGAAACTCGGAGCGGGTGCGGTCATGATCAAGGAAGGTGCCGAGCATCATCGAGGTCGTCATTTTCGAATTCTGTTTTTCCACGCCGCGCATCATCATGCAGAGGTGCTGTGCCTCGATAATCACGCCGACACCGGCGGGCTTGATTGCATGCATCAGTGTGTCCGCAATCTGCTTGGTCAGGTTTTCCTGGATCTGCAGGCGGCGCGCGTACATATCCACGATACGCGCGATCTTGGACAGACCAATCACCTTGCCTGTAGGGATGTAGGCAACATGGCACTTGCCGATAAACGGCAACAGGTGATGTTCGCATAACGAGTACAACTCGATATCCTTCACCAGAATCATCTGGTCGTTGTCGGATTCGAATATGGCGTTGTTAACCACCTCGTCAACGGTCTGCCGGTAACCGCGCGTCAGGTATTGCATGGCATTCGCGGCACGTTCAGGTGTTTTCTCCAGACCTTCCCTGTCCGGGTCTTCACCGACACCCTCTATGATCTGCCGGTAATTCTCTTCAAGCTTGTTATCCATGCTGTTCACCTTTTTTCGATTCAGGGGCGGTGACGATGCCCTCAACCTCAAGGGTAACATGAAGCACAGTGGCAAGCGCATCATGGTGGCACACGCACTACTCATAGCGCGTCCCGTCAACCATAATCCAGCCTCCGGATTCCCGGCCTTCGGGATCATGATGCGTCCAGTGAATCACGCCGCCACGGTCATTCCACTCATAGCGACCGCGCAGCGTCACGGACAGCCCCTGCCGCACCGGTATGCGCTCCGCGAGGTCGATATTATGTGCGATCAGGACGCTGTGACCGTCAGCGAGTTCAAGAATAAAGCGCTGGTGACGTGACCCTTCGTTATCATCTTTCAGTACACGAATGACCTGACCGCCGGTCTCAAGCCAAACGCCGGACTGCTGTGCCGCATACGCCAGCTGCACGGTGTTGTCCGCACCGTTGAGGCCGTCATCAACCCGGGCATGCTCAACCTGGTAGTACTGGTAGAGCGCCAGCCCCAGTACCAGCAGGACAGGCAACAGCCGGTTACGAACCAGGGAACGACGCTTGTTCATGGCCAACAGGCAATCACGATGCGGCGCGCGACTTTCAACCCTTCAGGATCGAGCCCAGCACACCACGGGAGATAGCATGGCCAATTGAGGTGCCCAGAGAACGGACGATGCTCTTTACCATCGCCTCCACGACGCCCTGGCGGTTGCTGCTGCGCCTGGGTGCATCCTTCTCGTCGGCATGTGGCTGTACCGCCTTGTCAGCACGCTCCTTTAGCATCTCGTAGGCCGAGTGCCGGTCAACCTGTTGATCGTAACGGCCACTGAAGGGACTCTCATCCATGACGGCCTGTCGCTCTGCCCGTGTTGCCGGACCAAGACGCGAGGCAGGCGGTCGAATCAGGGTGCGTTCAACCATACCGGGGATGCCTTTACCGCCCAGTGTGGAGACCAGCGCCTCGCCGACGCCCAGTTCCTTGATGGCGTCAGCCGCATTGAATGCCGGGTTCTCGCGGAAGGTCGTCGCGGCTGCACGCACTGCCTTTTGCTCGCGTGGTGTATAGGCACGCAGGGCATGCTGGATGCGGTTACCCAGCTGCCCCAGTATGGTGTCGGGAATATCCAGCGGGTTCTGGGTAACAAAATAGACACCGACCCCCTTGGAGCGGATCAGGCGTACCACCTGTTCGATCTTTTCAACCAGTGCCCGGGGCGCATCCTTGAACAGCAGATGCGCCTCGTCAAAGAAAAACACCAGGCGCGGTTTCTCCGGATCACCGACTTCCGGCAGCTCCTCAAACAATTCCGACAGCAGCCACAACAAAAATGTCGCATACAGCTTCGGTGTCTGCATCAACTGGTCCGCGGCCAGGATGTTGACATTGCCGTAGCCGTTCGCGCCCGTGCGCATGAAGTCAAACAGGTCCAGCGCCGGCTCACCCATGAACTGTTTGGCACCTTCCGATTCCAGTACCAGCAGGCGTCGCTGGATGGCGCCCACCGATGCCCCGGAAATGTTGCCGTACTCCAGCCTCAACGTCTTGGCATTTTCGCCGGCAAAGGTCAACAATGCCCGCAGGTCCTTCAGATCCAGCAACAGCATGCCCTCGTCGTCCGCAATCTTGAACACCGCATAGAGCACGCCCTCCTGGGTGTCATTCAGCCCCAGCATGCGCGCCAGCAACAGCGGGCCCATTTCCGATACCGTGGCACGCGTGCGGTGGCCCTTCTCTCCGAACAGGTCCCAGAAGACCACCGGGAATGCCTCAAACGAGTAGTCAGCCAGGCCAATGACTTCGGCGCGTTCCCGCAACTTCGGGTGTTCCTTGCCTGCCTGGCTGATCCCGGAAAGATCGCCCTTCACATCCGCCATAAAGACCGGCACACCGCGACGTGAAAAGTCTTCAGCCAGCACCTGCAGTGAAACGGTCTTACCGGTACCCGTTGCACCGGCAATCAGGCCGTGGCGATTAGCAAGACGCGGCAACAGGTACACGGGCCGCTCACCCTTGCCGACAAAAATACCCAGGTCCTCTTGCATAATATTCAGACTCCTGTCTGTTTCTCAGGCCTGTGGCGGGCCGGCGGGGAACTCTGCGAGTTCATCGATAACGCGGGCATATTCCCTGCCCAGATCCTTTAATTCCTGCAGTTCGAACATGGACGCGGGCTGCCCGGATGACTTGATGGCGCGCTGGATCGCCTGCATCCGCGCAATGACCTGTTCCAGCTTTTCCTGTGCCTCATACATACCCGCCCCCCTGTTTTTCATGCAACACATGGACTCATCAGTCCCGTTTAAGGCTTGAATCATATCGCATCTATAGCGTTTAATCCGAACTGCCAAAGATAATCAACCAGTGAGGAGACACGGAAAATGGGATACAAGATCGAGGAAATCGAGGGCATCGGCCCTGCCAATGCTAAAAAACTGGCTGCCGCCGACATCAGCACCACCGACGGCCTGCTGAAGCTGTGTTGTGATGCCAGGGGCCGCAAGGCCACGGCGGAGAAAACCGGGGTTGGCGAGGGACAGTTACTGAAATGGGCCAACATGGCAGACCTGATGCGCATCTCCGGTGTCGGCTCCGAATATTCCGAACTGCTGGAAGCGGCCGGCGTGGATACCGTCAAGGAACTGCGCAATCGCAATGCCGTCAACCTTGCCGCCAAAATGGCCGAGGTCAACGCGACCAAAAAGCTGACGCGTACCGTGCCTTCCGAGAAGGTCGTCAGCAAATGGGTAGAACAGGCCGGCGCCCTGGATCCGCTGATCACCCACTAGAAGACGACTCGTCCGCCGGGGCAGACGGCTGCCCCGGCGGAACGTCCTCACCGCGGCCTGTGCGCGCTACCGGCGCAGGAGGCATTATTAGCCGGCGCATGCGACGCCGGGACAACGCATCGGACACGGCCCCGATACTGACCGACAGCAACACCCCGCCAGCAATGGAAAGCAGCAGGTAGTGCGCATTCCAGATATACACGAAGGCCACCTCCGGATAACCCGCCTTGAGGATATTGAAAGCGGCCTGAAGGTTTTCGACCAGGCTGTCACTCACCTCTGGCAGACGTTGCTGCTCCGGCGGTGGTTTATCGATCCAGAACCAGCTCACCCATCCCAGCAGAAATACAATAAAGGCATTACGTAACATAAGGTTATTTACCGGCGAAGTAAGGAAAATTGATAGAATAGGGTTCATATTACCAACAGCCAGATCAACCTGACAGCACACGGACCTTATGGACATCGCGCAAACAATAGCACTTACCATGGGCGTGGCCTGGGCCAGCGGCATCAACCTCTATGCCGCGATCCTGATGCTGGGCCTGATGGGCACCACCGGTAACCTGGCACTACCTCCCGAGCTGCAGATCCTGACCGATCCCCTGGTGCTGGTAGCCGCCGG
>JBATFE010000065.1:0-10069 GCA_049664445.1 Gammaproteobacteria bacterium | reverse complement strand
TTCCAGGCCATCCATCTCCGGCATGTGGTAATCCAGGATGGCCATGTTATAGGGATTGTTGGATACGGAGGCTGCACGCAATTCTTTTAGCGCAGACGCTCCGCTTTCTGTGCATGTGTGACTGATTTCCCAGGTCTGAAGGTGATGTGAGAGAATCTCCAGATTGGTTGTATTGTCATCGACCACGAGCACATGCAGGTTGGCAAAATCATTGACTGGCCGGGTGGGACTCGTTGCCTGGGGATCTTGCTGTTTTTCCATATCGATTTCAAAAAAGAATGTCGAGCCCTGGCCAGCAACGCTCTCGACATTGAGCTGTCCACCCATCAAGCCAACCAACTGTCTGGAAATTGCCAGGCCGAGACCCGTGCCGCCATATTTACGTGTTGTAGAACCATCTCCCTGTGCAAACGAATCGAAGATATGGTCAATCTGCGAGGGTTCCAGTCCAATACCGGTATCCCTGATCGAGAATCGTATACGTACTGCTGTCGCCGTTTCCTTGAGAGGTTGCGCACTGATCACGACCTCACCGGTCTCCGTGAATTTGATCGCGTTGCCCGTCAAATTGGTCAGGACCTGGCGCAACCGGGTTGCATCACCCATCACCGCCTCGGGAATTTCACCCGGTACATTGCAAGCCAGCTCCAGACCCTTGCCATGAGCACTGGCCGAAAATTGCTCCCCAAGGTCCTCGACGAGGTCACGCAGGTTGAGGTTCGCCTGCTCAAGCGAGAGCTTGCCGGCCTCGATCTTTGAAAAATCCAGGATGTCATTGATGCTGCTGAGCAGTGTCTCGCCGGAACGGCGCACGGTTTCTGCATAACGCTGTTGCTGCCTGGTAAGCCTGGTGCCCAGCAATAACTCGATCATGCCCAGTACCCCGTTCATCGGGGTACGAATCTCATGACTCATGTTGGCAAGGAATTCGCTCTTGGCTTGCGCCAGACCAAGCGCCTCGTCGCGCATCTTTGTTAATTCAGCATTAAGCTGTACATACTTCTGGTTTGTATCGGTAAGTTTTTTATTTGAGGATTCGAGATATTCAAGAAGGCTTTTATTCTCATATCTGAGCTTGAGTGAATCGACCAAGGTTTTTTCAGATATTTTCGAAAAGCGGTACAAAAAGACAGAAAATAAAGCCAGCATGGCTGCCAGTGTAATATGTGTCGTTTCATTAGCAATTAATAATCGTGACAACCCAAGGATGGTTATCGGCGCTAAAAAACAGATAACAGCCACACGTCTTGCAGTCAGTGCAACTACACCCGCCGCCATAACGCCTGCCAGTGTGATGTACACGATAGCCTGAAGCAATGCCTCCGGGGTAAACAGTACCCATACTGCAGCACCCCAGCCCAATGCGTTCATGACAATTCCCGTATAGAAATATACTGCCCATGGACGAGATGACTTTGCAACAGAAGTACTGGACTTGTAGTGATGGACAAGGCGGTAGCGGCACAGTGACACCAAAAGCATATACCCACCCCAAACGGCAAGAGCGAGCGGTGACACATGCTCAAAAAATATCGCTATCAAGATGGCAACCGCCAGCATCGAACCAACAATGGATGAGCTCGAGTTGAAGTACAGTGATTCGACTAACCTGGGCAGTATGACGGAATCATTCACCGAGACCCGTGTTACTTCTTCGTTGCAGGTATGCTCACTCATACCACTTTCCCCGGAACGGTAAAATGGCCGTCTTGTTGCATGTCATTCTGCAGGTGTTCTTCAGAGCCCGCGGCAGCGTAATTCTCGCCGTGTACATTGTAGAGACTGGCGGGCGGCCCCAGTGCCTTCCCGGTGGCCGAAAATACGGCAGAAAAAACGCAACCAGGTGCCAGGAGTCTGCCACCCGGTAGCCATACATTATTCAGTTTCATCGGTCCATCCATCCATGTTAAAGCTAAGAATCGGTGCTTTTTATCGCATATGTAATGCCAATTACCCTGCATGCATTGTTATTCGTCTGTAAAAACATTAACTTAAGAGGTAGTGTTGGCCTTAAGGAATACGGGCATCCTGATTGAATAGCCGCTTGCCAGTCTGCCTGCTCAAAATGCGGGCATCATGACCGTTATAAAGGTTGAATGTAACTGCCAGCGGAAAAGTGGGTTCAGAGGGGTGTAATACCACGGTCAAACGGCAGGGGATCTGGCCTACTGACGTGTTCCAGCGTGAAGTCAATCGGGAAAGCAATGCGTCCAATCCATATTAGCGTCGGTAAAAACCATCATGAGTGAATCACCTGAGCAACCCGCCCGGCTATCCACACCTGCTCAGGCTGCGCTGGTACTGCTTGTTGAAGACGATGTAATAGCGCGTCGTATGATGTGCAAGGTTCTGAAGCGGGACGGCTTCCTCGTCGCAGAGGCCGGGAATGGTCAGGAGGCGCTGGCAGCCTATGATCAGCGGCCACCCGACATCGTATTGCTGGATATTGAAATGCCCGTTATGGACGGCTACACAACGTGCCGGGAACTGCGCACACGGGCCAACACTCAACAATTACCCGTATTGATGGTCTCAGGAAACAGTGACATGGCATCGGTTAACCGCGCATATGACGAAGGCGCAAACGATTTCATCACCAAGCCGGTCTCGCTTGATAAGCTGGGGCTAACCCTGAAAAAATGGCTCCACACCCGTAAGGACTCCGTTTGACTCATCGTTATCCGGATATCTGCTTGAGACCGCCTGTATCCGATTACGCCATGACCTGTGATTAACAAGTCATGGCGCACAAAGATTCCTTTTCTGTAAACAGAAAAATGCCGATTATGACCGGAGCATTATCTGACGCTGTGGTCCGGATGCCACTATTTCAAGTGGTGAAGAAACTGGTCCGTTATCAGTTGGCACACAACAACCGGCACCAGGGCTATCTGTATCATATGGTAACGTACTGACTTTCCGGGCAGACGCTACGTAGAAATTAATAATTACGCCGGTTGACATAAGTTACTGATTATATGGTAGCTACGGGTGGACTTGAACCACCGACCCCGGGGCCGCTCACGTTCGACGGTTGCGAGACCGGCATCTTCGCAGCGGATATCGACTACCTGCCGGACAAATAAAACAAACCGGGATGCGTGTAGCTGCCAATGTACAGGGTCAGGCATGACCAGGTCCGGTTCGATTCCTTTCAACTCTCGCCAGACAGTTTCTTCCATCCCGATGAGTCTATCCATTCAAGCATCTTCGCAACAGGCATCGGTTTCGCAATGTGGAACCCTTGTCCGTACTGGCAACCCATCTCGGTTAGATGTTCCATTACCTCTGTTGTTTCAATGCCTTCGGCCAATACATTTATTCCGAAATCCTTGCCGAGATTAATCATTGAGCTGACGAGAAACTCGTTAGTTTTATCTGTCAGCAGATCTGTGACAAACGACTTGTCGATTTTGAGTTCCTGTACAGGTAGTTGCTGAAGATATGAGTAGGAAGAGTATCCGGTCCCGAAATCATCAATAGAGATCAGCACACCCAGCTCGCTGAGTTTCTGCAGATTTCTTTGTGAAGCCTTGCGATTTACCATTATCGAGGTTTCGGTGACTTCCAGGATTAGCAACTGCGGGTCGGTCTTCCATATTCGTAACGCACGTTTCACCAGTTCAATCAGGTCAGGACTGTCCAGCAATTGAGGGGATAGATTCACCGCAATCCTGAAATCCGGCGATTGTTCTCGCATCAACATTGACTGATGCAGGGCAGTATTCAGAATCCAGATTGTGATTTCCTGCAGCAGGTGACTCTTCTCAATGAGCGGTACCAGTAACTCCGGGCTGACTCTGCCGTGCTCCGTGTGGTTCCAGCGTATCAGTGCCTCCGCCCCGTAAAGCTCGCGTGAAACAAGATTTACCTTGGGTTGGTAGTACAGTTCAAAGTCTGATTGCATAAAGGCGGATTCAACTTCTGCCTCCAGCAGCTTGCTCCTGTGAAGCGCTTCATGTTGTAAACTGCCGGCATGCATGATCCTGTTATTTACATCATTTGATGCCTGTGAGGCTGTGTCCGCTCCCAATATTAAATCCTCGGCTGTACGGCCGTTATCCGGGAAAATAGCAACACCTGTTTTCGGGTAAATAGTCATATCTACACTGGTGAAGGTGCGCAGGCCATCAAGACTTTTGATGATTTTGTTGAAAGCCAGATCAACCATCGAGGAAAATTTCAGGTCGGGGATGATCAGTGCGAAACGGTGACTGCTAATGCGTGCGATAATGTCCGATGACCGCTTGATCTCCAGCAGCCTTGTCTGGACGGCATCCAGTATCTGGTCGGTTTTCCTGTACCCGAGTACCGTGTTCAGCATTTCAATACGGGACAGATCTATTACCAGCAATGCCATGCGTCTGTTGTGTTTTTCGCAAGACTGAATTATATCTTCCAGCGTGTCTACCAGGCCTGCATAGCCCGTCATGTAATCTGTGGCAACAGGACAATCAGGATCAGGTTCGCCAGACATGATTTCGATAATGAAGCTGGTATGTGCTTTAGAGGTAGAAGTCGGAAGGATCGATACCAAGCTCGTCGGCATCTACCGCTTTTTTGATTTCCAGTACTGTGCCCCTGGTCTTCAGGGAATGTTCATACAAGTCAACTGTATTCGGGTGTTCGTACCTGACCTTGTCGGCATTCAGGATGAGAAGGATTTTCGGAAAGAGACGCCGCACACGGTTCTGGGACATCACGATACCTATCTGGCCGGAGTTAAGTTCCACAAGTGATCCGGTTGGATAGGCACCGATACAATGGATAAACTGCTCGATGAGATCTTCGTGAAAGTCAATGTTACGCCAGTTATACATGGCACAAACTGCATCTGTAGGTGAGACTTTCTCTTTATAGGGGCGATTACTTATCATTGCATCATAGCAGTCGACAATGGCTGCAATTCTTCCGCAAACCGGTATTTTTTCACCCATCAGTGCATTTGGGTAGCCTTTCCCGTTTACTCGCTCATGATGCGTAAGGACCATTTCACGTACAATGCGGGGCAGATCAGGCGTATTGTCGAGCAGCTCAATGCCAAAGTTCACATGGTGACGAACCAGCTTCATTGAAAGGGGATTAAGCCCTCCCTGCGTGTCCAGCATGGTGTCGGGCAGTTTTGTAATGCCGATATCAAGCAACAGTGCGCCCATGGAAATATCATGTATTTCTGTCTTGCTGAATCCCAGGTGACGGCAAAAGGTGGCTGCTACGGCGCAGCAGTTGATTGCATGCGTGAATTTATAACTGTCCTTGTTCTTGATGCGCTGCAAAAGCATGAAGGCGTCCGGGTTTCGCAATACACTGTCAACAATGCTCGATGTGGTAGCGCTGGCATTATGCAGATCTATGGTACCGTCACTCTGTGCGGTAGTGAATATGTCCTTAATGGACAGTCTGCTTTCTTCGTGGGTCTTCCTGGCTGTTTTCAGTTCCTTTTCCACGACAACAGTATCAGTATACCTGCTGCTGCCGCCCGCCCTGCATGCAATAGCCTTGACACGTGAGGCAGTTGTCTGCTTGCTTTCTTTTTTTGCATGAATGATTCCGGGATCTGTATCTTCCCGTGCCTTGTTAACAAAGACGTATTCACAGCAGTTCCGGAGTGTGGCAATTTCCTCATCATCCCTTATACAGAAACCCTGGAACAGGAAAGGTGTATCCAGCCAGGGCCTGTCCAGTTCCTGGACATACATACCGGGCCTGAGATCGTCACATGCTATTTTTTCAAGGTAAACGTCGTAATTTTCTGCAGATGATTGCATACAAGTTTTTACCCGAATTATGCAGATATGTAATAAGTAACCCTGATTATCCTGTATCCAGACAACAGGCCGTTAGGGCAGGCTCATCCAACGCCTGAACGATGGATCCCTTACAATGCTTACTCGACGGTAAAAGTTGCCCGGTTGCAGTCTTGCAAATCTTCATCAGGCGTGGCGTCATGGAATTCGTAGTCACGTTTTCCGGAGGGCGCCTGTATAAAGTAGCCCTGTGCGTAATGCACACCCAGTTCCCACAGGATCGCCAGGCTGGCCGGGCTCTCCACACCTTCGGCTATAGTCATATAATTGTGTTCTCTTGCCATAGCCATGATGGCAGTAACTTTCGCGAGGCTGTTTCCCTTCCGGCCTATACTTTCAACCAGGCCCCTGTCTATCTTCAGGTAGTCTGCGTGGATATGCTTGAGATGCTGCGCCTGGGTCGACATCCGGTAGTGCTCGATGGCAATCTTGCACCCTATCGAATTCAGCGCCCTGGAGAGTGCTGACACATTTTTAATATCACTCTGTAGCGTGTTTTCGGCAACCTCGAATACAAGCTGTTCAGGATTGATTTTGTATTCCTTGATCTTTCTTATGATCCATATGGGGAGTTCATGATCTGCAACCGATTGCCCGGTCAGCTTGATAAACAGTGTCATATCCTGGTGCGGGTTTTCGGCCATCATCTTCATGATGTTCTCGATGATAGAGCGGTCAATATCAACGGTCTGGCCGGAACTCTCCGCCATTGCGAAGAACTCACCCGGCAATATCATATTTCCATCTTCATCTACAATCCTGGTCAGCACCTCGAAATAACTTCCAGTGACAGTACTGAGGGCAGATATTGGTTGGTAATATATTTCGATGCGGTTTTCGCTGAGTATTCTGCTGACTATTTCATTATTGCCTTCATTTGAACCCCGGGTAAGCATCTCGTCGGCAAGGGCACTGCTTACCAGTACACCGTTACCGCCCGACAAACGGACGGCCTCGCACGCGAGGTCTGCCCGGGACATGACCTCTTCAGCGCTGCCGTCACTCTTTCTGACCGAGCAGATGCCAATGCTGGCTGTCGTGATCAGGGACCCTCCGGCGGATTCAAATATATAACTTTCGATCGTCGACCGAATTATGTCAGCCTTTTTATGTGTCACTTCCGTGCTCTCATTGGAAGAGAGAACGGCAAAGGTACAATCACCGAAGCGCGTGATGATGTCATCAGTATCACAATGGGATGTGATAAGTTCCAAAATCCCGTTTATCACCTGCTCGCTGTTAACAATCCCGATTTCATCCCTGATCTGGACAAAGTTATCCAGCAGGATATACATAACAGTCTGTTTGATTTCGGCATTGCCTGGTACGGTGAGAAGGTTATTCAGATGTGACAGGAACCGGTTGCGGTCGAATGCTTCTGTAACCGGCTGTGAATCCTGCTGGACCAGAGACATACCCTGAGTGACTGTGCTATCGGGCAAGGAAGAACTGGATAATGCTGTTTGCAGATGTGTGCACTTCTCTTCGGACACCGACAGTGCGGCCCTGAGTTTATCTGCTTCTTCCTTTAGAGCATCAACTGTAGCAGATGCGTCTGCCTGCTCCAGCAAGCCGCTGTCAGCCTGCTGGACAGCCTCTCTGAGTTTTATAACTTCCTGTTCAAGTACTTCGTGATCACTCAGTTGATCGACAAGCGCTTTTTGTCTGGCCTCGGAACTCTCGAGTGCAGCTTGCAGATCAGCTACCCGGCTTTGCAGGGCGTCGGTATCTACGCTGCTTTGTGAGGCTGTATCCCCGGCTGCTGCCAGCTCAGAGCGTAACTGTTCAACTTCGGCTTCAAGGTCTGATGCCAGCTGTGCTCTTTCGCTGTATACCTCCCGCTGTGCCTCGGCTTCTTTCAACCTTGTCTCAAGGGTATTCAGCGCCAGTTGCAGCTTATCAATTGCTGTTATTTTTTCCGGGTCCCCCTGCAGTGATTCGTTTGCAGCATCCAGTTTGGTTCGCAACAGTCCAATTTCTCTGGCTTTGTCCTCCAGTGCCTTCTTATGCAAGGAATTCTCGGAAACAGATGATTCGTGCAGTGCGCGATTCAGGTTCTCGAGTTTCTCCGCATGTACTTCAAGTTCCCCATACACCGCGCGCAAGGACTCCAACTCACCTGAAATGCTATTGATTTGCGCATTCAGTTCTTCACAGACACTGGCATGAGACTCGGATTGTGCGCGTATTGATGCAGATTTCGCCTCGATTTCATCTTTTAGTTCATTTATGTGCTCATTCTGCCACGAGACTTCCTTGTTTTTTAAATCCAGTTCACTGGTACGCTGCTCAAGCAGCATTTCTCTGCTCTGGAGACCCTCATTTAGATTCTCGATCTCCTTGCTTAGCCGGGCGGTTTCCTGATTATGGTCTTTCTCCTGTTGGTCGCTTTCCTTCATGACGGAATCAAGATCAGCAATCAGGCTTTCAGCCTGCCTGCTGAGGCCGTTAATTTCCTCGTCGCGATCGTCCAGCTCCTTGCATTGGGCCTTTACCTGACCGTCCGCATCGTCAAGCCGTACCTTCAGATCATCCAGCTTGCCAGTTAACTCGTTTGTCTCGCGTGCAAACTCTTCCTGTGCATGTTGCGCTTCTGCCGTGCGTTGGTGCAGCGCACCGCTCAGCTCTTCAATACGTGTTGTCAGGTGACTGATTTCTTCAGCTGCGCGCTGCCCCTCTGCCGTGCGTTGATCCAGTGCACCGGTCAGCTCATTGACACGTGATGACAATTGACTGATTTCTGCGTCACGTGCGTTGAGGGTACTTTCCTGTTCACTTATTTGCAGCAGCAGCTGGTCCCGTGTGGATTCTATATCGCGAATCCTTTGATGCATCAGCTCTTTGTCCTGCGAATACTCTTGTTCTCTCCTGTGTCCCTTGTCGACCTCATTACTCAGCGCACTATTAAGTGTCTTTATGGACTCGTTCAGTTCTTCGACCCGGATGGCGTGTTCTACGAGTTGTTTACGTGAAGCGTCGAGTTCATACAGTGCAACATTGAATGCAGCATTGAACCCGTCAGCAGCAGCGACCAGATCACTGATTGCGGGTTGCTCCATTACAGCGGTTTCGTCTGCTTGATGATCGCGCGCGGATAATTCCATGTCGGGAAGTACAGAATCAGGGATCATGTCGTCTGTAGTCTCTATCATTTCTTCATGACCACTGGCTGTCATGTCTGTCATGCCCTCATTTTCCATGCTGCTATTCTGCGTGGGGCTTGTGCCATTGTTTTCTACCAGGGGATCTGTACCGGTGTGTGCATGTAATGGACTCTTCGCTGAATCGACCATGCCAATCAGTTTGGTAATCATCCTGCTCACAGAGTTGCTCTCCTTAACAAACCCGATGGGTATGGTTGACCTGCTGCTATGACGTCTATCGACGTTCAAAACAAATTCTTTATTTTTCACGGGTATAAATCACGAGAACCTACGGCGACACGCCGGGCCTTGCCGGCTGCCAGCGCATGGATAATTAACGCTGGAATGTCAAAATGCGCTAGCGCTGTTCATCCTCAGGCGCGGATGTCTGAGATACCCGGATTACCGGGGCAGGATATCGGGATGCTTGAACCAGAATCAGGGATGCATCGACCTGGCATACCTGGAATATTATCGTGCGGCATTTCCAGCGTTGTTTGGGTGGATGGAGGTCCGTATGGTGCAAATATTCGATCATTGGCCCGCTCCATCCGGGCATCAAACAGGGACCGCTAGCAGCCTGCTCTGCAGAAACAGCTCATCTTCGCTTCACCCAGAGGTCTTCGATCCCCAGTTGCTCGCCAATGACTCGCGCACTGCCGCGCGCCGCGGCGAGGCTGTCAAATCCCGCAACCTGCACACGATAGATGGTCTTGCCGTTGACGATTGCCTCCACTTGCTCCGCTGCAACGCCCTGCTCCTGAAAATAGGCCAGCTTTCTGGCCGCAGTTTTTGCGCCCGCATAGGAAGCAATATTGATCACCCAGTCGCCCTGCCGTGAAGGACTCGATGCAGCAGTATCCCGCGTCTTTGCTTTTGACGGCACCTTTTTATTACGGCCAACCGCAATCGGCTCGAGTAACAGTGCAGAGGGAGGCTCCGCTGTCATGGCCATGTTCACTGCAACAACTGCCTTTTCATTGCCGGCGAGCTGGGCCATGTTAGCCGTCCATTCATCGAAGCGGGCCGTCATGTACAGCAGTTTTTGCTCAACATCCTGTAACCTGTTGTCATCCGTCGTGCGCAGTTGCGCCAGTCGCTGCTCAATATCCTGCAACC
>JBATFE010000064.1:0-45434 GCA_049664445.1 Gammaproteobacteria bacterium | reverse complement strand
CCCTGCTCCAATCCGAAACGCGCCATCATTTTAGTCAGGTATAAATCTCTTTTGCGGGTTGCGGTTTGTACGGAAATCTTGGAGAATGCATAAGTATTTGCCTATGTTGTGATTTTGGGGTCGATTTCTTTTCAGGTCATATACTTGTGAAGGATACCTGTACAGGGATATGAATCCCTGACTCCAAGGTTATAGTTTTCTGGGCCTGGGCACATTTTAACGATGTTCACTACAGCCCTGCAGATGGTTCTAACACTGTAGCTGTCTGCTAGTTTAAGAGGAGACTACTCTTGGGTTTGGAAGCAACTAAAACTGGTAACAACCTGCCATTGAGGGCTGCGGATTTTCCGAATCTTGCAGCGGCCCTTGATTATGCTGCGTTGGGGCGAACAGGGTGTAACTTCTATACCAGTCGCGGCGAGCTCTATGCGGTGCTGACCTATGCGGAACTGAGAGATCAGGCACAGTGTCTGGCGCGACGGCTGCGTGGTCTGGGGACCGCGCGCGGCGCGCGCATGGTCATCGTTGCGGACACCCATCCCGATTTTCTGCGTTTTTTCTTTGCCTGTCAGTACGCGGGCCTGGTTCCGGTACCGTTACCTATTCCCCATAACCCGGGCAGTCACAAGGCGTATGTCGCGCAGATACGCGCCATGACGCAAGGCTGCCAGGCATCGCTGGCGATGGCGCCGACAGATTATTCAGATCTGCTTTCAGGTGCGACCGCGGGGCTGGAGCTGACGTTTGTCGGCACGCCGCAAGACTATGACGCACTGTCACAGCAGGCCGGCGTGTTGCAACCAATGCAGGCTGATGAGCTTGCCTATCTGCAGTACACCTCGGGCAGTACCCGTTTTCCACGGGGTGTGATGATTACCCAGCGGGCAGTATTGAACAACCTTTCGGGGATCATCACCGAAGGTATGGAAATGAGGATAACGGACCGTTGCGTCTCCTGGCTGCCCTTCTATCATGACATGGGCCTGGTCGGCCTGGTGCTGGCACCGCTGGCCTCGCAGTTGTCGGTGGACTATCTCGGCACGCGCGAGTTTGCGATGCGCCCGCGCCAGTGGTTGTCGCTGGTGTCACGCAACAAGGCGACTATCTCGTTCAGTCCGCCGTTTGGTTATGAACTGTGCAACCGGCGACTGCGTGAAGGTGAGGCTGAAACGTTTGACCTGAGCGCCTGGCGTGTCGCGGGCGTGGGTGCGGAGACGATCCGGCCACAGGTTCTGCGTGACTTTGCAGAGACACTTGCCCCGAGCGGATTTGATCGCAAGGCATTTCTGGCCTGTTACGGCATGGCGGAGTGTTCACTGGCGGTGAGTTTTGCGCCACTGGGTGGCGGGCTGGCGGTGGACCGTGTGGATGCGGATCACCTGGCACTGCTGGATCATGCACGACCGGCGGCGGAGGCGGTCAACGGGCGCCTGAGTGAGTTTGTGAACTGTGGTGTACCGCTGTCGTCGTTTGAAGTCGAGGTAAGGGATGCCGCGGGACAGGTGCTGCCGGAACGGCATATCGGTGTACTCCACGTGCGTGCGCCAAGTGTCATGTCGGGTTACTTCAACGAACCGGCTATCACGGCCGAGACGCTCTCGGCGGATGGCTGGCTGAACACGGGTGACATCGGCTACCGGGCAGGTGACAGCATCATGATCACAGGTCGCAGCAAGGATCTGATCATCATCAACGGCCGCAATATCTGGCCGCAGGATCTGGAGCAGCTTGCGGAGCAGCAGCCGGATGTGCGTCCGGGAGACGCCCTTGCATTTGCAGTGCCGGGTACGGATGGCGCGGACGTAGCGGTGATGGTGGTGCAGTACCGCGACAAGGACAGTGACAAGCGCGCGGAATTGATCAGGCACCTGCAGGGACTGATCCATGCCGAGGTGGGCGTCGACTGCCACATCGAGCTGGCGCCGCTACACACCCTGCCGCGGACTTCGTCGGGCAAGCTGTCCCGATCCAAGGCAAGACAGAATTACATCGACGCGCACCCGCTCAAACCGATCGCTGTGCAGCGACAGAGGGAAGCGACGACCGGCCTGTCACAGCAAGAGGCCGGCTGACAACCCGCAGATGCCGCTGGTTCTTCATGTCACGAACCATTGCCGTAACCGGCGCCACCGGCTTCATCGGCGCCATGCTGACGAAACACCTGCTGAGCGCCGGCTGGCATGTAAAAGCACTGACGCGTCCCCGTTCCGCCCATAAACTCCCGGAGTTGACCGGGCTTGAAACCGTAATCGGTTCTCTGCACGATCGCCTGACACTACAGCGCTTGCTGCAGGGTGCCGAAGCCGTGGTGCACTGTGCCGGCGCCGTTCGTGGCGTGACGGCTGACGATTTCAACACCGTCAATGTCGACGCTGTGAAACAGCTGGTGCAGGCCGCACTCGCGCAGTCACCCAGACCCAGATTTCTGTCGCTCTCGTCTCTGGCAGCGCGTGCACCGCAGCTCTCCCATTACGCATCCAGCAAGCGCCAGGGGGAAGATGCCCTGGCCAGCATGGCAGATGATATGGAGTGGGCTGCATTCCGCCCCCCCGCCGTATACGGCCCGGGGGACAGGGAAATGCTGCCGCTGTTCCAGTGGATGGGGCGTGGCATTGCGCCGGTACTGGGGGCAGCGGATGCCCGGGTGTCATTGCTGTATGTCGAAGACCTGTGCGCCGCTGTGCTCATGTGGCTTGATGCCGGACAGTGCCGTAGCGGAATTTACGAACTGAACGATACCCGGGCCGGTGGTTACAGCTGGGATGACATCATCGCCATTATCTCGGCGCTGCGCGGCAAACGCATCATCCGGCTACCCTTGCCGTCAGCGTTGTTGCGCTCGCTTGCTGCCGTGAATGCCACCACTGCACGCTTGATCGGTTATGCTCCCATGCTGACACCGGGAAAGGTACGCGAGCTGCGGCATCCCGACTGGGTAGCGGATAACGCGGCATTGACTGCCGCTATCGGCTGGCAGCCGGGATTTTCCCTGCAAGAGGGCCTGCAGCGTACCATGGGCTGGGGTGGGCCCGCGCGTGCGGCATGAGACGGCCTGTCAGCAAAGTGTAATTGCGTATCAGGCTGATGACCGATAACGTGCATGCTGGATGTCGGCCAGCCGCATCCATACAATTATGGAGACCGGACAAAGATGCAGAGCAAACAGGAAATCCTTGATCAACTCTACGCACTGGTTCGTCCTTACGCCAAGGAACCGATCGAGCTCGGTGAAGAGACCGGCCTCATCAATGAGGTGGGCCTGGATTCAGTGAAGGTCATGGAACTGATGACGCAGATCGAGGATCATTTCGATATCTCTGTGCCCCTGAATATCCTTCCCAGGGTAAACAGCCTTGGAGATTTGGCAGAACAATTGCAGGAATTGCTGAAAGAGAGCTGACAGATGGCAAGCCTTTTCGATAAATTCCGGCCCCTTGAGGAAACGCGTGCCGGGCTGGTTGCCGACAGTGGCGTGGACCCCTTTCATGTCGTCGTAGAGCGCGTGGTGTCGGCCACAGAAGCGATCATCAATGGCCGCAAGGTGATCATGGCCGGCACCAACAACTATCTGGGACTCACCTTCGATCCGGAATGCGTCGCAGCAGCCTGCAGGGCGGTCAGTGAAGAGGGCACCGGCACCACGGGCTCGCGCATGGCGAACGGCAGCTATGCCGCGCACGTGGCGCTGGAGAACGAACTGGCGGCCTTTTTCAACTGTCCCGCTGCAATTGTCTTTTCAACCGGCTACATCGCGAATCTGGCGATACTCTCGACGCTGACGGGTTCCGAGGATGTCATCCTGCTGGACGCCGATTGTCATGCCAGTATCTACGATGGCACCCGTCTCGGAAGCGCCCAGGTGATCCGTTTTCAGCACAACAACCCGGCGGATCTGGAAAAGCGCCTGCAACGACTGGGTGACCGTGCCGGCAACACCCTGGTGGTGGTGGAAGGGATCTACAGCATGCTCGGTGACCGGGCACCGTTGCGCGAGATTGTAGACGTCAAGAACCGCTATGGCGCATCGCTGCTGATAGACGAGGCCCATTCGCTGGGCGTGCTCGGCGAGCAAGGCAGGGGGCTGGCTGAAGAGCTCGGTGTCGAGTCCGGGGTGGACTTCATTACCGGCACCTTCAGTAAAAGCCTGGGGTCTATCGGTGGCTTCTGTGTCAGCCGCTGGCCGCAGCTGGAAACTGTGCGCTATGCCATGCGTCCCTACATATTCACCGCATCCTCCTCACCGTCCCTGATTGCCTCGACCCGTAAAGCCCTGGAGATCCTCAGCCGTAGCAGCGCACTGCGGAAAAAACTCTGGGACAACGCCACACAACTGTACCAGGGCCTGGCGGCCATGGGTTTTGAGCTCGGCCCGGAGATCAGCCCGGTGATAGCGGTGCGACTGCCCGCAACCGTCGGGGAGACAACCGCACTATGGAATGAATTACTGTCACAGGGCATCTATGTCAATCTGGTCCTCCCGCCGGCTACCCCGGGCGGCAAACCGCTGCTGCGCTGCAGTCTCAGCGCGGCCCATAGCCAGGTGCAGATCGAGGCCATTCTGGACGCCTTTTCGCTTTTCACGGAAAAACTGCAGACGACCGCCTGAGCACACGCCCGGATAGTTCTGTACCCCAGGTTAACCTGCCCGCCCCCCTTCAGACACGGTAACTGCCATGCACCTGTTGAAGACCTTTGCCCGAGCCTACCCGCTGCAGAGTGCCATCATGCTGATTGCACTGCTGGTGGCCGGTCTGGTCGAGGGTCTCAGTCTGACCGCCCTGCTACCACTGCTGAACCGTGTCCTGGTGAAACCGGGTGCGCCCGGTGATGATACGGCAGCGCTTGAAGCCGGCTCCGACTCCGGGGTCGGCGATACAGTGCTCCGCAGTATCGAGGCCGTGGGGTTGTCACCGAGTGTCGAGTTGCTGCTATTGGTCATTGTCGCTGGAGCGATCGTCAAGGGCGGTCTCATTCTGCTGGCCAAGAAAAAGGTTGGCTACATTGTTGCCCACGTCGCCACCGACCTGCGCCTGTCGATGCTGCGTGCAATGCTGGCCTCGCGCTGGGAATACTTTCTGCATCAACCGCTTGGACAGTTGACCAACTCCATGTCGATCGAGGCAGTCAGGGCAGCCAATGCCTACCTGCATGGCGCTACGCTGATATCACAACTTATACAGGCGCTGGTTTACGTCATCATCGCCACCCTGGTGATGTGGCAGGCCGCGCTGTTTTCTTTTCTGATGGGCCTGCTTATCTATCTGGCGCTGGGTCGCCTGGTCAAAATGGCACGCAAGGCCGGCAGGCGCCAGACACTGTATACCAAGCTGATGATTGCACGCCTGACAGACACCCTGCTGTCGGTGAAGCCACTCAAGTCGATGGGACGCGAAGGCCTGGTGGATACCGTGCTGGTATCGGAGACAAAGAATATCAACCGCGCCCTGCGCCGGGAAGTGGTGAGCAGCGAATTACTGTCAGCCGGACAGGAGATACTGTTCGCGCTGGTGCTGGTAATCGGTATCTATGTCACGCTGGTGAAGTGGGAACTGCCGATTGCGACGGTGATGGTACTCGGTTTTCTGCTCTCCAGGATATTGAAGAGGACCGGCCAGGTACAACGCAGCTACCAGAAGACGGCAGTCTCCGAGTCTGCCTACTGGTCGATCCAGAAAACCATCAACAGGGCTGAACGCGCACGCGAAGACCTGGGGGGCGAGCGCACGCCAACCCTCGAGCAGGGCATCGAGTTGCGGGATGTCAGTTTCGCCTATGCAGAGAAAAAAATACTCGAGCAGATAAACATCAGCATCCCGGCCGGTTCCTTTACCGCCCTGATCGGGCCCTCGGGGTCGGGCAAGACCACCAGCCTGGACCTGATCATCGGCTTGTTGCAACCGGATAGTGGCACACTGCTGGTCGACGGGGTTCCGCTGATGGAACTCGATCTGCACCGCTGGCGCAGCATCATCGGTTACGTGCCGCAGGAAACCGTTCTGCTGCACGATTCGGTACTCAACAATGTGGCACTGGGAGACCCCGGGATCAGTGAAACCGATGTCATTTCGGCACTCCGGGAAGCCGGCGCCTGGGCGTTCGTGGAGAAGCTGGCCGAGGGCATCCATCACATCGTCGGTGAACGCGGCGGCAAACTCTCCGGCGGTCAACGGCAGCGCGTCATGATTGCACGTGCCCTGGTGCACCGTCCGCGGCTGCTGATACTGGATGAGGCAACCTCGGCACTCGACCCGAAGAGTGAAGCGGCCATTTGCGAAACCCTGCGCACATTGCAGGGTACGCATACCATCCTGGCCATCTCGCACCAACCTGCCATGCTGGACGCCGCCGAGCGGGCCTACCGCTTGCAGGACGGACATGTGCTGCTGGTGAAGGATATTGCTGGCCGTGATTGACTGTGAATGTTGGGGCGGGAACAATAGCTCGTTGTGTTTACGGCAAAGAGAATAACGGCGAAAGTACTGGATGAGGACAGGAACATGACTTATTCGGCGCGACGTGCCCTGACCTCGATAGGCAAGAGGTTGGTCACTACAGGCGACCGCCGCTTTATTGAATCTGCCGGAGAACTTCCTCGGCTGCTGCGCACCTACCTGTCCAGGACCGAATCAACTGGCTGCTCATGGTCCGACTATGCGACGCTGTATCGGCGCATACGGACTTTGCGGCCCCGTGAAGTACTGGAGTGCGGTACAGGCGTCTCCACCGTAGTGATCGCTTATGCGTTAGCCGAAAACGCCCGAGAAGGGAGTGAACCCGGTCGGGTAACCTCGATGGAGGAGCACCAGGGCTGGTATGAAATGGCAGGTGAACTGTTTCCTGCTTCGCTGAGTGAGTACGTGGACCTGCGTTTGTCCCCAACCGTGGAAACCCATTATTGGCTGTTCCGGGGCATGCGCTACCGTGACCTGCCGGATCGCCCTTACTCGTTCGTCTTCGTCGACGGGCCGTCTACCCTGGCACCATCGGATGGTGTCAAAACCTGCGACCTTGACCTCGTCCATGTTGTGAACAACTCCAGGCAGAGCGTCTCGGCGATTGTAGAAACCCGCTTGCGTACTTGTTACGTGCTCCAACAGATCTTTGGTCGCCGATTCCGCTTCGATGTCTTTCGCGACCAGGGGTTGCTGGATGGCTGTAACGGCGACGAGTTGAAAGCCCTGCACGACGAAAGACAGAAGGCCTTCAAACACAGCCGCCGCTTTCTAGGATCTTCACATTTCCGACCTACTCTCTAGGTATCGTGCCAGGGAGTCAGCGATTCAGCCGTGGAGGTGTGTTTGCGACGGCCGTTCAGGTTGATTCCCGCGAAACGGGAAGGTTATGCTTCGTATGTCAATAAGAAGGCCGTACTTCTCGATTAATCTCGCCACCTCCCAATGAATGACTCGACCAACGCTTTATCGAGCGATCGCGTTGCAGACGATCGGTCTCCTATAATAATTCTGGGATGCCCTCGATCGGGCACACTATTAACGTCCCGTATCCTGGGTGGTTATCCGGGCAATTTCCTGATCACGGAACACTCGCTCAAAAACAAGCGCCGATCCTGCCCTGAAGATCGTTCCGGTGTTGTAGATGACGATATCTGGTGTCAGCACTTCACGTTTTCCTCCTACGCACTGAATGGCAAGCGACACAGCATTGACGTTCCAATCTACGATGCAGACGCGGTGCAGCGGGTACGACAAGCGTATCTCAATCACGCCAGGACTTTCCGTTTGGTGATAAAGAATCCTCTGCACGTATTGCGAGTCAATCTGCTTCAGGAAATGTTTCCCAACGCTCAATACGTTTTCTGTATCCGTCATCCCTGGCATACCTTGCAGTCTATGACGATCAAGCAGAAAGCCAGCTTTCTCTTGCGAACCGCGGATTTCGACAGTCTTCCCGACGACTTGTTGCTCAAGGCTGCGCATTCCTGGCGAGCGGCATGCGACGCCTACAAAAAATACCATAATGAAAACTGGGTGTTGTGCCGCTACGAGGAACTCGTCGCCGAGCCTGATACGACGGTCAAGAAATTGTTCGATTTTCTTGGGCTTACGGACCCCGATTATCATTTACATGCCATTACCCTCCCCCGGAAGTCACAGAAGAATTATTTCTTTATCAAAAATCAATTTCGTAAAAATCGTTACCGGGACAGGATCCTGACTCAGCTCGAACCGGGAGCCCGACTATTCGGTTACTCTACCGACGTGGAGTCCCTGCAAGGTGATGCCTTGCAACACTTCAAGAAACTCTTGCTGAAAAAACCGGGCCGGAAGTAAATATGTTGTTGATATTTTTCCCGAGGCATCCGCTACGATGGAGAATGCTGAATGTCCGGTATGCCGTCTGATTCCTGTACATCACCCAACTGGCGGGATCAGAGCAACATATTTTCATTTACCGCCCTGAGATTAACAGCCGTGAATGCGGTTGCACTGACTGCGTGTACAACCTGTTGTGCCAGCCTCCGGGATACTGGTGCAAAAAGCGGGCTGAAATACCTGCAGCTTCAGCATCCAGCCACCCTCAGTAGGGAAGCTGCTTTTCGATTCCAAGCGGTACCGTGGTCAACACCTCCGCAATACGCACGCCTGCATGACCGTCACCATACAGCAGGTCCTGCTGTGGACGCGGGGCGTTGATCTGGTGTTCAATGGCGGCGCTGATCTGCTCGCGCTCATAATCCACATCGATGATATTCCTGCCGCGGTCGCGGCCACTCTGGCGGCTGCCGATATTGACTGCCGGTACACCGAGGAAGGCACACTCGCGTACCGCCACGCTGGAATTGCCGACAATGCAGCGGCTGTGATGCAGCACCATGAGAAAATCCTCGGGTGGCAGATTCTTGAAAAAGTGAATGTTAGGGAGTTCATGGGCCTCGCGAAAGGCACGGATACCCTTGGAGGTGCCGTCGGAACCGGCGTCCACATTTGGCCAGAACCACAGGGTGGGTAATTTCGACGCGGCGACCGCGTACAGGGTCTCCTCGATATGGCGGCGCGACTGCCGGTATTCGGTCGTCACCGGGTGCTGCATCACCACAATATAACCCGGGCTCAGGTCCACCCGCTCGCCAACGCCACCGAAGCGGTCGATGATCGTTTCCAGGCTGATGGTGTCGTCCGCAATGGCGCTGGCCGCGACATCGATGGAGGGACAGCCGGTGACGAACACCCGGTCTTCCTTTTCACCCATGCGTATCACCCGGGTGGCCGCCTGATCACTGGCCACCAGGTGGATATCAGCCAGCTTGGTAACGGCATGTCGTACCTTTTCATCGATCGAGCCGGTGACCTCACCGCCCTGCAGATGAACCAGCGGGATATTCAGATAGGCCGCCGCAATCGCCGTGGCGATGGTTTCGAAGCGGTCCGCGATGGTGATCACCATGTCAGGTTTCAGGTCATCGAGCGTGGTGGCCATTTCAGCCAGTCCAAAGCCGGTGGACTTGGCGGAAGTCACCAGCGTCTCCCCTTCGACGATCATGTAGATACGACGGTCGATGTGGAAACCCTCCTGTTCCATCACCAGGTGGGCATTGCCGTAACGCTCCAGCAGGGCCGATGCGGCCACCACCAGCTGCAGTTCCAGTTCGGGGTGCTCGCGAATAGCGGTCAGCACCGAGCGCACCCGGGAATAACTGGGCCGTGCTGTAATCACCACACACACTTTACGAATACTCATGATCTGCCCTCCAGGTCATCCATTGAAATCAGGCTGTCCCGGCTGATTGCCCTGCGTGTACGCAGTCCTATCAATGACTCCAGCTGCTCTGCGGGGATGCCGCAGCCCGGTTTCTTGGTGGTCAGGTGTTCGGTCTGCAGCACCGTACCGGCGACCATGTCACGGCTGGCAACCACGCTCTTCATGAAAATATCCCTGAGCGGTGTCACCGCATCCGGCGGTGCCGATTTGTCTACCGGGTTGGCACGCATGGTTTCGATGGCCCGGACGCCCGTTACCAGCTGTCGCAGTTCGGCGGTTGTCACCGACGCCGGTATATCGGGCCCGAAAAGCTCGCGACTGGGTGTGATATGCACCTCCAGCACCTCGATGCCCTGGCTGGCTGCAGCAAGCCCCGCATAAATGCTCGCGGAGTGGTCTGACAGCCCCACGGCACACTGGTAACGCGCCCTGAATTCCTCGATGACGTTCAGTCCGACCTGTTCCGGCGGACAGGGATACATGGAGGTGCACTGCAGCACCGCCAGCGGCACCTTGAAAGCGCGCACGCGTTCTACCGCCGCGTCGATCTCGGGCCAGGGACTCATGCCGGTGGAAATCATCACCGGACGTCCGCTACGCCCCATGCCCTCCAGCAGCCGGGGGTTGTTGATCTCTCCGGAGGGAATCTTCCAGCCGGCCACGCCAATGCGCTCCAGCAATTCCAGTGCTTCCATGGAAAAGGGCGAACTCAGGAACAGCAGCCCGCGTTCATGGCTGTGGCGCTGCAGGCCGGCCCACTGCTCGGCGCTGAATTCCATGCGGCGCCAGTAATCGAGACGCGTCTCGTCCTGCAGGCTGAAGCGTTTTCGCCAGGGCTCGGCGAGGGTGCTCTCGGCGGCGGCGATGTGGGTCTGGAACTTGATGGCATCAGCGCCCGCCGTCGCGGCCGCATCGATGAAGGCATGCGCCATACCCAGGCTGCCGTCGTGGGCCTGGCCGACCTCGGCAATAATGGTGCAGGGCGCCGCGTTACGTGGATTGTGCAGCCAGCTATCGGTCACTTGGATATTGGATCAATCATGGATGGTGAACTGGCCAAGCATAGTATCCCAGCGTTGTGAGAATGTCTCGAACAGGGCACGATTTCGGGTGATAACGCCAATCTCGTGATTCAGCCAGCGGGAGCGGGATGTCCAGTTGCAGCTGCCGAACAGGGTCCGGCACGCGTTGCCGTCCTCGACCAGCACGAACTTGTTGTGCATGGGCAGTCCCTCGGGATGCTCAAAACGCCGCAGCCTTACCCCTGCCCGCAGCAGCGTGGTCTCGATTGCCGGAGGCACGCGCCGGTGGGTACTCTCCGCCAGTACCTCCACCCGCGCGCCACGACGCCTCAGGCCGACAAGATCACGTACACCACCCGGCCCCTTGATGTGTGAGGCCGCCACCCGCACCAGGGCGCCGCTGCCAAAGCGTTGCAGCAGGTGCGAATAGGGGTTGGGCAAAATGCGCGGCCAGAAGTGTATCGTGGTATCCCCGCTGCTGAGCCGCCTGTTCATGGCCGGATCGAAACGCTCCAGCAACCCGTGGCGGCCCCGGTGGATATGGCGCGCATGCCGCAACAGTCCGTTGACCAACTGCGGATCGTTGATGGCCACCAGAAAATTATGCCCCCGGTCCTGGTCCAGGATCTCGTCGATGATATCCGGCTGTTCTTCCGGATCATCGCCTGACGGGTTGAACGAACCAAGCAGTGCCTCGGGAACCGGGTGGGAGAAACAGTAGAGTTTCTCATGCAGGCGGGGTTTCCTGCGGGAGCCGGGGTACGGTCTGTGCTGCACGGTGCGCAGATCAGGACCCAGGCCATCGGGCCCTGACAGCATGGCCACGACCCGTTCGCTGGCATGTCCGGTACGTGGCTTTGCATCCAGCGTCACGCGCACCCTGACACCCCTGCGGCGGGCATCGAGTAAATCCTGTGCCAGTCGCCGGTCACGAAAATAGTAGGTGACCCAGTCGATCTCACCGCCTGCCGGCACGGCCGCCACCCGTTGCGCCAGCACATCACGCAGGCAGCCGCGCGGAAGATCCGGACCGCCGAAGTAAGGCGTGAAGTTCGAGGCGCTGTCTGCTGGCTTGCCGTTCACTTTAAAAACCCGCTGGCACAATAAAGAGACAATGCCCTGCAAGGGCCATGACACAATCGCCGGCGGTTATTCACTGGCCCCCAAGCGCGACCGATCGCCCTGTGGCGGAACTCTGACGACAGGCATCCACGATCTTCAGCGCGGCGACACCGTCTTCCACCGCGCAGCACTTGTCAACCAGGCTGCCGTTGATCATGTCGAGGTAGTCGCGGGCAACCCCCATGAACATGTCGTTGCGTTCGCATTCGAAGGTTTGCCTGTCCCAGAGCTTTTCCCCGCTGGTGCCGTGGAGAATGGCATTGTCCTCGTATGAATAGACCAGGGTGCCCTTCTCTCCCACGGCCGTGATGCTGCGCTCGTGCGGCCGTCCGATGAGGTCAAGGTGCAGATTGACCCGTTCGCCGGATGTATAGCGCACCAGGATGTCGACATTGTCGTCGCTGTCGATCTCGAGGTCCGAGATCTTGTCGACCTGGGCATAGACGCTATGCGGCCAGCCGAGGAACCACAGCATCAGGTCGATGAAGTGACTCTCATCCAGCAAGGCACCGCCACCCAGACCTTTCTGGGCCATGAAGAAGTCCTGGTAGGGCTCCCAGGGGTGCCAGTCCGCCAGGTGGGCGCTCATGACAAAACGCATGTTGCGGATACTGCCGATGACACCCGCCTGCAGCCTGCGTCGATACTCTGCCAGTGGCGGCCACCAGCGGTAGGTGTAACCCAGCAGGATGCGGGAGGAATACTCTAGCAGTCGTGCCGCCGATGACGCATCGATACTCAGGGGCTTTTCACTGAGCACCGGGCAGGCCTGGGCATGCAGAATTTGCAGTATCTGCTGCACGTGGAAATTGGGTGGCGAGGCAATCACCACGCCGTCCCAGGCACGCTTGCCGATGGCGCTATCCAGGTCCGTGAAGCGGCCGGCCGCTGCATCTGTAGCCGCCGCCTGCTCGACCCGGTCGGCGCGCGGGTCGAAATAGCTAATGCTGCAACCGAGTTCGCGAAGATTCCTGCCGTGGCGTTGTCCCGCGGAACCGCTGCCGACGACCAGTATCTGTGGCTGACTGTTCCTCTGTCGCTGTGCCCTCCCCTGATGATGCGTTGCGTGCCGAGGCTCACCTTAGTCGCGCAGTGAGTTCGATGTAACGGTCGGGTTCCAGCGGGCATTCGCACAGTGTTGTCACCGGATTCCGCCGCCAGCCATCGAGCACGCTGTGCAGCTGGCTTTCGCTGCCGGCCGCCAGCGTATGCAACCCGAGCGCCTCGCCGATGCGCAGCAGCGAGCGCTTGGACAACTTGACCGGGTTCTGTGTCAGGCCATTGCTGAGGGCGCTGCCGCGAATGCTGCCGAAATAGCCATCCTTCATGACCATCACCAGCAGCTTGCGGTTGTGATCGGCCGCCAGCGCCAGTTCACCGAGCAGTGAACGGATGCCACCGTCGCCGATCCACAGCACGACCGGTGTATCCGGCAAGGCGAAAGCTGCACCAAGCGCGTAGCCGAGCCCCGCCCCCATGTAACGGCCGTTGGGCGTACCCAGCAGGCTGCTGGGTGTGGTCGCCTTCAGGAAGTGTTCTCCCAGCACGGTAAAATTGCCGGTATCGAGGACGTGGGTGGCCCCGGGCAGAACCGCCTGTAACACCCGCATGGCGGTTATCGGGCTCCAGCCAAACTGTTCGGCGAGCACATCGAGATGCCCGCGGGCAGCGACAATCCGCTCCTCACCCCACGGCTTTTGCTGCAGCAGACCGAGCAGCTGCCCGATCTGTGCCTCGCTGAGAATATGCTGTTCGCCGAGGCTGCGGGCCGGAAACAGTTGCCCGCCGCTTGCCGCAAGGGTATCGATCTGCAGGGTTTCAGGCCGGTCGAACGCCGGATTGAGTATCTCCCCGGCACGCACGCCCAGCATCACCAGCAGATCGGCCGCCGGCAGCAAGCGCTTTTCAGGGGTGTCGGGTTTACCGGCGCCGGTGAAGACGCCCGCGGCCATTGCCAGGGATTCATCCAGCACACCCTTGCCGGCCGGGGTGGTAAAAACGGGGATAGCGAGGTGTTGCAGATCACTGCCCCAGGGCGCGCGCAGTCCCAGTGAGCCGACGATCAAGACCGGCCGGCTGCATTGCGCGATGCGGTTCGCCAGTTGTTCGAAATCGGGGCTGTCCGGCGCCTCCGCAGCGGCCACCGTCGCAATATTCTCGCCAGCACCCAGGTCGATGTGCACCGGGCCCGGAAACTCCTCCCGGGCACTCGCCCAGCAGTGCCCGAGAAAACCCTGGCCGGGATCGAAGAAGCGCTGCTGCTTAAGGAACTCGGCAGCGGCGGCGCGGTGATCGAGCCACTTGTGGCAGCGTGCGTCTGCATGCCCCTGTGGATAGGATTCGGCCAGCGAGAGCGAGGGGAGCCCCTCATAGGCGTTGCACAGCAGCCCGGGCAGCATATTCATGAAACCGGGTCCCTTGATACTCAGGGCCAGTGCCGGCTTGCCCGCCAGGCGGGCGCAGGCGCCGGCCATCAATGCGGCGGTACTCTCGTGACCGGTAGTGATAAACGTCGCACCGTGCTTTTCCAGGGCATCGATGAGGCTCAGGCTGGGTCCACTGCCGGTGATGCCAAAGGCCAGCTGGCCCCCGCTCGTGGTGAAATCAGCGGCAAATTGCTGGTACATTGCGCGGCATCAACCCTGGTCGAGAAACGCGACGATACGTTCCGCCGTGAAGCGCAATACCCGCTTCAGGGCGTCGGGGCTGAATCCCCCGATATGCGGCGTGATGACGACATTGTCGTGATCCCGGGCGTATTGCCAGATGGGGCTCTGCCCGATATCGGGTTCACCTTCGAGGACATCGGTACCGTAGAACGCCGGCCGCCCCTGCTGCAAACCCTCCAGCAGGTCCTGTTCGCGCACGATGGCGCCCCGTGATGTGTTGATCAGCACCGCGCCCGGCTTCATCTGCTGCAGCTCCGTGGCAGTGACCAGCCCCCGGGTTGCTTCACTGAAGGTCAGTGTCAGTGCCACGAAGTCGGCCTCGGAAAACACCTGCTCCAGGGTGCGCTGCTCAATGGTCTCCGGGAACTGCTGCAAAAAGGGATCGTAACCGATCGTCTGCATCCCGAAGGCCTGGCCATAGCGGGATACCCAGGTGCCGATGCGGCCACAACCGATGAGGCCAAGCGTGCGGCCATGCAGCATCATGCCGGGAAACTGCTGGCGGTCCCAGCCTCCACCCTGCACATGCTGGATGGCGCCACGCAGACGCCTGGCACAGGTCATCAGCAACAGCCAGGTCAGCTCCGCTGCCGGCGTGATGTTGCGCAGAAACTCGCCCTGCCCGCGCAGTGTTTTCAGCGGGATGCCACGGGCCTCGAGCGCCTGTGTATCGATATGATCTGCCCCGGTGGTCGCGGTAATGAGCAGTTGCAGTGAGTGTGCTGCATTGATCATGGCAGCGGTCAACGGGACCTTCATGGAGGCGTCGAGAAAGACATCCGCCTGCTGCAGTCCACGGGCGACCGATTCCGGCTCCGCCGCGACATGAATCACGGCGAAACCGCTGCCGAGCACCTCTTCCAGCCAGGCCGTCGCCTCCTGTGGACCGGTGAATACAACCTTGATTGTCATAGCTGAGCCTTTGTTGATAGCTTGCATGTACCATCCACGGGATGGTTGACCCGGTGTTGTATGCTGCTTCATCCGCCCTGGTCAAGGCGGGGACAGCCTGAATGTACCCGGGTGCGCCAAGTTTACACCTGACGAGAGTTGCTTGAACATGACCAGTGGCAAGGATACAGGAATGCTGCTTGCATCAGTGCTCTCTTCCTGGAGCGGTCGGTTGACCAAAGAGCGTATCATTGCACGTGCAACAGTCTCTACATGGCTACGGGTAGCTACAGATGAGTTTTGAGAACAAAACCGTGCTCGCGGTGATCCCCGCCCGCGGCGGCAGCAAGGGCATTCCGCGCAAGAACCTGTCGAGGATAGGCGGCCGCTCCCTGATTGCGCGGGCCGCCGATGTGGTGGCCGGGCTGGACTGGCTGGACTTCAGCATCCTCTCGACAGACGATGAGGAGATCGCGGCCGAGGGTCGCCGCTATGGCCTGCAGGTGCCCTTTATGCGCCCGCCGGAACTGGCCGGTGACCGCGCCACGGCCGTGGACATGTGGCAGCATGCCTGGCATGCCAGCGAGGCGGCTTACGGCACCCGCATCGATATCTCGGTGCTGCTGGAACCCACCAGTCCACTGCGATGCCCGGATGATGTCCTGAAGACGGTGCGCCTGCTGGTAGACAGCGGCAACAGCTCTGCGGTTACGGTCAGCCAGACGCCGGCCCACTTTACCCCCGAACGAACCCTCTGTATCGATGACCAGGGCCATCTGAAACCCTACCTGGCAGAGGGTCTGCGCTACACCTCCCGGCAGATGATCGGCGCCTATTACTACCGCAACGGTCTGGCTTACGCGGTGACCCGGGAAGGCCTGCTGGACCAGGGCAGTATCATTCAGGACGATACCCTCGCCGTCCCCATAGAGCGCCCGGTGGTCAATATCGATGAGCCGCTCGACCTGGCGTGGGCGGAATTCCTGCTGCAACAGGAGCCAGGGTGAGCGCCTCGACCCTGATCATCCCCGTGGAAAACCAGGTCCGCGAGCTGGATGCCAAACTGTTTCTCTCCGGCGTCGCCGCGGAGCGCGGCTTCCCCGTCGTGCTGGGCTCACGCGCCTTCGTCCATTACCGGGTGGCCTCCATCCCGCGAGGGGTCTATCTGGCCAAGAGTATGCGCAAGCTGAGCAACCGCATGTTCCGCATCCTGCGCGAGCTGGGACACGAGATCGTGGCCTGGGACGAGGAAGGGCTGGTACGTTTCGCGGGCGAGGAGTATTACCGGCGCAGGCTCTCGCCGACGGCGATTCGCCAGGTCGCTCACCTGATGGCATGGGGCGAGGACAACGCCAATGCCCTGCGACAGTATCCTCATTACCATGGCGCGCCCATCCATATCACGGGCAATCCCCGGGTAGACCTGATGCGGCCTGAACTGCGCGAATTTTACCGCCCGGACGCAGAGCGTATCAGGGAACGCTACGGGGACTTTCTGCTCATCAATACCAATTTCGGCCAGATCAATCACTTCTACTCCGACCTCGGCGAGATGAAGGCGGCTGTCGAGGGGCGGGGTCCGGATGCGGATAATCCCTTCGATGTGGGTCGGGGTCGCATGAAGGTCCGCTTGTTCGAAGCCTTTCTCTCCATGCTGCCGGTCCTTTGCGAGGCCTTTCCGCAACAGGCGATCGTGCTGCGTCCGCATCCGTCCGAGAGCCATGAGCCCTGGCAGGCAATAGCAGCTGAGCATCCCAATCTGCACGTGATCAACGAGGGCAGTGTGGTTCCGTGGCTGCTGGCTGCACGCGCGCTGGTGGCCAATGGCTGCACCACCCTCATAGAAGCGGCCGTGCTGGGGCTGCCCGCCGTCAACTTCAAACCCGTGTCCGAGCCCGGACTCGAGGATCCCCTGCCCCAGCAGTTCGGTTATCCCGCCGTGCGCATTGATGACGTCATTAGCACCCTGAACGCACTCCTGACGGGCGACGATCCCGGCGCAGGACAGCCGGAACAGCAGCAACAGTTGCTGGCCCGTAACATCGCGGCCTTGAGCGGTCCGTTTGCGGCGGAACGCATGGTGGGCGTGCTGGTCGCCGCGGGATATGATCAACGGCAGCCGCCACCAGTGCCCCTGTCCGGTTATTTGCAGGGATGGCTGCACACCAGAATACGCACCGTGAAGAAGCGCATCAACATGCATCGCCCGGGTCACCGTAACAACGTGCGCTATCACGACCACCGCTTTCCCCCCATCAGCATCATGGAGCTACAGCGGCGTATCGACCGCCTCGGGGCATTGACCGGACGCTTCAGTGGTATACGAATCCGGCAGACGTCACGCCACGTGTACCGCATAGACCCGCCTGCAAGATGAGGCGCATGAACACCCCCATGTCCCTGCAACAATGCCTGCAAGCCCTGCCTACCGCGCCAGCTTTTTCAACTCCAGGTCAATGGTCCCGAACCCTGACACCTGGCCACGGATTCGAAGCGGGATACGGCCGGGTTCCGAGAGCAGCAGTTCAATGTCGTCATCGAGGCCAAGAAACGAAAACGGCTGCATATCACCTGCTGCCCCTTCGAGCGGTCGGCTGGTGAGTGCAACACGTGAAGCCTGCAGCGTGCGTTTCACCCGGGTTTCCTGATTGTCACCGAGCTGCAGGTAATCGACAGCAAGCGGCTCCCGCCCCAGCACCCGGAATCCCACCCGGTAGACCTGCTTGCGGTCGAATACGCAAAACTCTCCGCCACTCTCGCTGAGTACGGTGTCCTGGCGGGATAACACATAGAGCAGTTGTGATGATTCCAGGATAATCGGGCATGCTTCGTCCTGACCCGGCAAGGGATAATAGGCTTCACTGACCTCGCGCCAGTGCCCGGCAGGCTGCTCCCTCTCCGCCTTGTCCGCCGGCTGCCTGCGCTGCCGGTAGACCTGGCGGCTGCCAAAGCGGTAGAGTTTTTGTGAGGGTTTGCTCCCCAGACGTAGCCGCATCAGCTGGATCGGCAAGCCGTCATCGGCATTGAACCAGAGACGCGTCTGGTTTTCGATCCTGACACCCGGCAAGGAGCGAATCGAGCTGGCGACCCCCAGTTCCACCAGGCGGGTGCCTGCGGCCCGTTGCGACACCGTGTCCGGTGCGTCAACGAGGACGGATTGCACCTCTGCCTCCGGGTATGTTCCCAGCTCGATTCGGGTGGTCACCGAACCGGTCAACCCGGAGTCCTGCAACTCGAGGCTACGCCAGTTCAAGCCGGCCGCTGCGACAGTGTCCGCTTGCTTGCCTTCTGATGTCGTTGCAAATGACGAACTGGCCGGCACCATGGCCAGCAGCAGCACAAGATGCAGGGCCATACCCCTGGGCAGCAAACTGTTCACAGTGAATGACACCCTCCCCCTTTATGCCCCTGTATCTGCAGAATACCTGCTTCGGTATGGCAAGCAGCGGCTTGATCCCGGTACCCAGCCTGAATGGCCAGGAAAATGAAACGCGCATGCAAAGCGCTGCTACGCCAGTTTGTGCAGCTGCAGGTGCAGACCGTGTCCGTGATCAGGCACCGACGTTTTCCAGGTTGGCATAGGCCAGTACCAGCCACTTGCTGCCGGCGCTTGAGAAATTGACCTGCACGCGGGCATGGCTGCCCTGACCCTCGCAGTTGGTGATCACGCCGTCACCGAATTTCTGGTGACGAACATGCTGCCCGAGGCGCAAGCCACCCGCCGTGGCGGTGCGCTGGGTAAACGGTGCAGCCGGCCGCGACTCGCGTGGCATGCTGACACCGGGACGCGGGCGGACCTCGTCAATGAGTGCCTTGGGAATCTCATCGATAAAGCGCGACGGCAGGCAATAGGTCTCGGAACCGAACAGGCGCCGCCGTTCAGCACAACTCAGCACCAGCTGTTGTCGTGCGCGGGTAATACCGACGTAGCAAAGGCGGCGCTCTTCCTCCAGCTTCCCCGGATCGGCAACGGAACGCTGGTGCGGAAACAGGCCTTCTTCCATGCCGCATAAAAATACCAGCGGAAACTCCAGTCCCTTGGCAGAATGCAGCGTCATCAACTGCACACAGTCTTCCCAGGCATCCGCCTGTCCCTCGCCCGCTTCCAGCGAGGCGTGTGCAAGAAACTCGGACATGGCATCCATGCCGCTATCCGGGTCCGCCTCGTATTCCCGGGCAGCATTCACCAGCTCCTGCAGGTTTTCCAGGCGTGTCTGCCCCTTCTCACCCTTCTCACGTGCAAAGTGATCGAGCAGACCGCTGGGGTGCATGACGTGTTCGACCTGCTCACCCAGTGGCAGCTTGCCGACCCCTGCAGACAGTTCATCAATGAGTTGCAGGAACACCAGGATGGCGTTACTGGCGCGCGCCGCGATCAGTTTCTCGTTGACCACGGTAATGGCCGCCTGCCACAGGGAACTGTTGTCATCCCTGGCCTGCTGGCGAATGGCTTCAACGGTACGTCCGCCAATGCCACGCGGCGGCTGATTGACCACCCGTTCAAAGGACGCATCATCATCACGGTTGCGTATCAGCCGCAGGTAGGCGAGCGCATCCTTGATTTCCGCGCGTTCGAAAAACCGCAGACCGCCGTAGACACGGTAGGGAATACCGCATTGCATGAGGCGCTCTTCAAACACGCGTGACTGGGCATTGGATCGATACAGGATCGCGACATCGCTGCGGACACCGCCCTTGTCAATGCTGTCTTCAATACGGCCGACCACAAAACGCGCTTCATCCTGTTCATTGTAGGCGGTATAGAGCTGGATCAGCTCACCGTCGTTGTCGTCCGTCCACAGTTGCTTGCCCATGCGATCGGCATTGTTTTCGATCACGGCATTGGCGGCATTGAGGATATTGGCCGTGGAACGGTAATTCTGTTCCAGCCGGACGACACGCGTATTTTTAAAATCTTTCTGGTAGCTGAGGATGTTTTCGACCTTCGCGCCGCGCCAGCCATAGATTGACTGGTCATCATCACCGACGACCGTGATATTGGCGGCATCACCGGCGAGCATGCGCAACCAGGCATACTGCACGGCATTGGTGTCCTGGAACTCGTCCACCAGGATATGGTGAAAACGCTGCCGGTAGTGGTCCAGCAACGCCGGGTGCTTCAGCCACAGCTCGTGGGAGCGCAATAACAACTCGGCAAAGTCGACCAGCCCGGCGCGCTGGCAGAGCGCCTCATAGGCGGCGTAGATCTCCAGCTGGCGCTTCAGGTAAGGGTCATTGCGGTGTTCGATATGTTGTGGTCGACGGCCTTCATCCTTGCAGCTGTTGATAAACCACTGCATCTGTTTCGGTGGCCACTTCGCCTCATCCAGGTCCATGCCCTGCATGGCACGTTTCACCAGCCGCAGTTGATCCTGTGAATCCAGAATCTGGAAACCCTGTGGCAATCCCGCTTCCTGCCAGTGACTGCGCAACAGGCGGTGCGCCAGCCCGTGAAAGGTACCGACCCACATGCCGGATGCCGGCGCATTGATCATGGTCTCGATGCGGGCACGCATTTCACCGGCAGCCTTGTTGGTAAAGGTCACCGCAAGCAGCGCATACGGCGACAGGCCCTCGACATCGATCAGCCAGGCAATACGGTGTACCAGCACCCGTGTCTTGCCACTGCCGGCACCGGCCAGTACCAGCAAGGGGTCCGCGGGCGCACACACCGCCTGTCGCTGGGCGTCATTCAGTGATTCGATAATTCGGGAGACATCCATGGCAGGCGATTCTAGCAAATCGCCGCTGTGACCGTGTGCCGGTATTCTCCGGCCATATGCCATACACTTTGGGTATATCTTGCGATAGGGGAATGATTCTGATACATATTGTGCGCATGGCTACGGGGATTTTTTCTGGTCATATAATTTCCCGGGAAACCCATTGCTTATTGCCTGCTGGAAAGATGGACTGATGATGGAGCATCCATGACAACCATTCTGATTCTGCTGCTGATCGTCGGTATCGTTGCCGGGCTGATATGGATGGTTCGTAGCAGGCAGCCCGTTGGCCACCGCCGCACCGGTTTGCATAAATACGTGGAACTCGAGGCCAGCGATGACCCCCGGGCGCACCTCGGCGGCCTGGAAAAATTAAAAAATAACCCCCTCTTCTGGGGTGTGGAAATGGGCCAGCCTGGCTGTGAAGCGGCGATGGCGTTACTGGACCAGCAATATACCTTTGAGGAAGCGCCGCGGCTGCCACTGGAGGGCTGCACTTCCGCCATGTGTAACTGTCAGTTCAAGGGCCTGAAAAACAGACGCACACAGCATCGGCGCAAGTTTGAAGAGCGCCGCGTTGAGGTACGTTTTGAGATGGACAAGCCTGACCGCCGGTCACACAAGAACCGGCGGCGCGTCGATAGCTGGAACAATCACACGCACTGAGACGTAATCAGGCGACCTGTGCCAGTAATTTCCTGTTCTTCGGGGAATTCAGGTTGACGGTTCTTGGCTTGGAGCCTCCCAGGTAGGCCTCCAGGGTCACCACCGGTATCTGGGCCATATCGACCAGCGGGTGCATCTGACACTTTTCGCAGGCAATCAGCTTCGGCGGGGCGCCTGCGGGTGCCTTGCCAACCGGGCGTTCGCGCAGGTTCTTGCAAGTGGTGACACTCATGTAGGCCTGCTGGGGAACGCAGTAAAACATTGAATCCGTGTCCAAATCTCTACTCCTGTGTTGCCCGATAGCAACAAACGGGCTCTATTCAGTAAAACATGGAATTCTACCACAATGCCTGATCCGGCGCAAACTATACTTTAAATATCAAATGCTTAGTCTGTGCAGGGCTTTTGTCGTGCGCGGGAATCCTGCGGCAGGAGCGCCGTCCCCGACGCGATTGATCTTATGGCGACAAGTATTACCGATTCGCGCCGGGGACGGCGCCCCTACCGCAAGGTCCTGATATTCTTGCTTATTCGACGGTGACCGACTTGGCGAGATTACGCGGCTGGTCAATATCGGTACCCTTGATGACTGCCACGTGATAGGCCAGCAGCTGTAGCGGCACCGAAAAGATAATCGGCGCAATACTGTCCTCTGTCGGTGCAACCGGAAGGGTGGTAAATCCAGGCGAACTGATCATGCCGAGTTTTGCATCTGCAAACACCACCAGCTCGCCCTCCCGGGCGCGTACTTCCTGCAGGTTGGACTTGAGCTTTTCCAGCAGTTCATTGTTCGGCGCAACCACCACCACCGGCATGTTCTTGTCCACCAGTGCCAGCGGTCCGTGTTTCAACTCGCCCGCCGGGTAGGCCTCGGCATGGATATAGGAGATTTCCTTGAGCTTCAGTGCACCCTCCATGGCCACCGGAAACTGGGCACCCCGGCCGAGAAACAGGGCATTCTGCTTGTCACCAAAATGCTCCCTGGCCAGCGTCCTGATCTGCTCATTCAGGTTCAAGGCATGTTCCACCTTGCCCGGCACACTGCGCAACTCGTTCACCAGCAAGGCCTCGGTTTCACTTGTAATGCGGTGGCGCCGCCCCAGCACGATGGTCAATAACAGCATCGCGACCAGCTGCGTGGTAAAGGCCTTGGTCGAGGCCACGCCGATTTCCGGGCCGGCGTGGGTCATCAGTACCAGGTCGGATTCACGTACCAGCGAACTCTCGGGGACGTTGCAGATGGACAGTGAATGTCCATAGCCGAGCCGCTTGGCCTCGTGCAGGCCCGCCAGCGTGTCCGCGGTTTCGCCGGACTGGGAGAGGGTAACGATCAGCGAGTTGTTGCGCACCACCGGGTGGCGGTAGCGAAATTCGCTGGCAACCTCGACGCTGCAGGGGATACCGGCGATGGACTCCAGCCAGTGACGCCCGACCATGCCGGCATGGTAGCTGGTACCGCAGGCAATAATGTGCACGCCGGCAACCTTGTCGAAAATCTCCCCGGCAGCGGCGCCGAAGGCCTCTTCGATGACCCGGTTAGCGCCTATCCTGCCCTCCAGGGTATCCGCAATGGCGCGTGGCTGTTCGAAGATTTCCTTGAGCATGTAGTGGGCGTAGTCGCCCTTGCTGGTGGCATCGACTGTCACCTTGGAGGTCTGTAGCGGCCGCTGCACCACATTGCCGCTGGCGTCGTGGATCACCATGCCGCGGTAGTTGATATCCGCAATATCACCGTCTTCAAGACACACGAATTGCCGGGTCTCCGCTATCAGCGCCGCGATATCCGAGGCAATCAGCATTTCACCGTCAGCGACACCGATCACCAGTGGACTGCCACGCCGCGCTGCGATCAGGCGGCCGGGTTCGTCCTTGTTGATGACGCCGAGCGCAAAGGCACCTTCCAGGTCGGCGACCGCCGAACTGACCGCTGCCAGCAGGTCCTGCCCCTGGCCGAGATAATGGTCAATCTGGTGCACGATGACCTCGGTGTCGGTTTGCGAGGTAAAGCGGAAACCCTGCTGTTGCTGCTGCGTCCGCAGGGTGTCGTGATTTTCAATAATGCCGTTATGCACCACCGCCACCCGTTCATGACAAACATGCGGGTGGGCATTGCGTTCACTGGGTTCGCCGTGGGTTGCCCAGCGGGTATGTGCGATACCGGTGTGCCCGCTGATCGGGTTTTCCTGCAGCGCCCGCACCAGTTCGGCAACCTTGCCGACCTTGCGTACCCGCTCCAGCAGCGACTGTTCACTCTGCACGGCAACACCGGCGGAATCGTAGCCGCGGTATTCAAGTCGCCTCAGGCCGTCTATCAGCAACGGCACAACATTTCGCTGCGCTGCAACACCCACAATTCCGCACATGAGTCTATCCCTTTGGTTTCTTCACCGGCCGCTTCCAGCCGCTGCGGGTTTTCTGTGGCGCACGACTCAGGGTCAGCTCGTGAGCCGGCGCATCATGCGTGATGGTTGAACCCGCGCCGATAGTGGCGCCGTCCTGTATCTCGACCGGTGCCACCAGCTGGGTATCCGAACCAATGAAGACATCATCGCCAATCAGGGTGCGGTGCTTGTTGGCGCCGTCATAGTTGCAGGTAATGGTGCCGGCCCCGATGTTGACACCGCGTCCGATGGTGGTGTCGCCGATATAGCTGAGGTGATTGATCTTGGAACCTTCGCCGACCTCGGATTTCTTGATCTCGACAAAGTTACCGATGTGTGCCGCGGCCGCCAGTATGGTCTCCGGGCGCAGCCGTGCAAACGGACCGATGCGACTGCCGGCACCGATGACCGCGTCCTCGATGACGCAGTTTGCGAGGATGCTCACATCATCACCCACCGTGGCATTCCGCAGGGTGACATTGGGACCGATACTGACACGGTCGCCGAGGGTCACCTGTCCTTCCAGTATCGCATTGATATCGATCACCACATCCTGCCCGGCATCGAGGTGACCGCGCAGATCAAAACGTTCCGGATCGATCAGGGTAATGCCCGCCTGCAGACAGGCATCGGCCTGACGCTGCTGGAAACAGCGCTCCTGTGCTGCCAGCTGCTTGCGATCATTGATTCCCATGACTTCATCGATATTGTCGGTCGTGATACCACGCACGCTGGTGCCCTCGGTAACGGCACGCGCGATAACGTCTGTCAGGTAAAACTCGCCCTGTGCATTGTTGTTATCCAGCGCAGCCAGCCAGCCGCGCAGGCGTACGGCCGGTGCAGCCAGAAAACCGGTATTGATTTCCTGTATGGCACGCTGTTTCGGGGTGGCATCCTTTTCTTCCACGATGCCACAGATGCTGCCGTCGGCATGGTGCAGGATGCGGCCATAACCGGCGGGGTGTTGCAGCTCGGCCGACAGCAATGCCGCCATCCCCTGCCCTGCTATCTGGCAGAGCGGCTCCAGTGTCTGTTTGCTGATCAGCGGCACATCGCCGTACATCACCAGCACCGTGTTTTCATCCGGCACGGCCGGCAGCGCCTGGGCCACGGCATGTCCAGTACCCAGTTGCTGCTCCTGCACGACCCAGTGGATATCGGACTCCGGCAGCAGCTCACGCACCTGCGCGGCGCCATGACCTATGACGACATGAATATCCATGGCATGCAGCGAGCGTGCAGTATCCAGCACATGCGCCAGCAGCGGCCGCCCACCCAGCGGGTGCAGCACTTTTGGACGCGCGGAATTCATGCGGGTGCCCTGGCCTGCGGCCAGAATGATAATGCTCAGCTTCATGCGGGATAACACATCAAATCAATACGCGAAGTTAACGGCATTAATTTGTCAATCTGGAATGCGTGCGAGCATAGCACGACCACGTGCTGGCGGTTCAGTGAAGCACCGGTGCCTGCATTGCCTCAACGCCTTTTTCCAGCTCTTCCGGCGTGGCATCGCGGATGTCGGTTACCTTGATTCGGAACGTGATGACCTTGCCGGCCATCGGGTGGTTGCCATCGACAGTCAGCTTGCCGTCCTCGATACGGGTCACGGTGAATGTTTTGGCATCGCCCTTGTCATTCATCATTTCCACCAGTGCACCAACGCGGTGAAATTCAGGCGGGACATTGGCAAGGTCATCCGTATAGGTCAGGTCCGGGTCATGTGGGCCGAACGCCTCTTCCGGCGTCAGCAACACCTCCACGGTATCATCAACGACGCTGCCATCCAGTTCCTCCACGACCTTTTCAAACAGGTCATGTTTGCCACCATGGACGTAACTGATCGGGATATCGGACTGCTCCAGCAACTCGCCTTTCGTGTCGACAATCGAGTAGGTGAATGACACCACCTTGTTCTTTTCGACGAACTGCCCGGTCATCAGTTACGGTCGCGCAGCTTCTTGATTGCCGCCAGCTGTGCAATAGACTGCGCAAGCTCGGCCTGTGCCTTGGCATAGTCGATGTCGGCACTCTTGTCGGTAAGCATTTTTTCTGCGCGCCCCTTGGCCTCCAGTGCCTGCGCCTCATCGAGGTCGGCAGCACGAATGGCGGTATCGGCCAGCACCGTGATGACATGCGGCTGCACTTCCAGCAGGCCGCCGGAAACAAAGAAAGACAGTTCCTCACCTTGCTGCGTTTGTACCCGCACTTCACCGGGCTTCAGGCGGGTCACCAGCGGCGCGTGGCGCGGCGCGATACCCACCTCGCCCATCTCGGCAGGTGCAAATACCATCGTCGCCGTGCCAGAAAAAATTTCTGCCTCGGCGCTAACGACGTCAACATGCAGTGTCATGGCCATTGATACAATCCGTTACAGGCCCTTGGCCTTCTCGGCGGCTTCTTCAATGCCGCCTATCATGTAGAACGCCTGTTCCGGCAGGTCATCATAATCACCGTTGATGATCCCCTTGAAACCGGCAATGGTGTCTTTCAGTGACACGTATTTGCCGTCGCTGCCGGTGAAGGTCTCGGCGACGAAGAACGGCTGTGACAGGAAGCGCTGGATCTTGCGCGCCCGGGTCACCACCAGCTTGTCTTCCTCGGAGAGTTCATCCATACCGAGAATGGCGATAATGTCCTTGAGTTCCTTGTAGCGCTGCAGCGTACCCTGTACGGCGCGTGCGGTGTCGTAGTGATCGGAACCGACTACATTGGGATCGAGGATGCGCGAGGTGGAATCCAGCGGGTCCACGGCCGGGTAGATACCGAGCTCGGCAATCTGGCGAGACAGCACCAGTGTGGCGTCGAGGTGGGCAAAGGTAGTGGCCGGTGACGGGTCGGTAAGATCGTCCGCCGGCACGTACACGGCCTGGAAGGAGGTGATGGAGCCGGTCTTGGTCGAGGTAATTCGCTCCTGCAGCACACCCATTTCCTCGGCCAGTGTCGGCTGGTAGCCCACGGCCGACGGCATGCGTCCCAGCAGTGCGGACACCTCGGTACCCGCCAGCGTGTAACGGTAGATGTTGTCGATGAACATCAGCACGTCACGGCCCTCGTCGCGGAAATGCTCGGCCATGGTGAGACCGGTGAGCGCCACGCGCAGGCGGTTGCCGGGTGGCTCGTTCATCTGCCCGTACACCAGCGATACCTTGTCGATAACGCCGCCTTCACGCATTTCGTGATAGAAGTCGTTACCCTCGCGGGTACGCTCGCCGACACCGGCAAACACGGAGTAGCCACTGTGTTCCACAGCGATGTTACGGATCAGTTCCATCAGGGTCACGGTCTTGCCGACGCCGGCACCACCGAACAGGCCGACCTTGCCACCCTTGACGATCGGCATAATCAGGTCGATGACCTTGATGCCGGTCTCCAGCACCTCCAGTGTCGCCGCCTGGTCGGCAAACGCCGGTGCCGAACGATGTATTGGCAGTGTGATCTCGGCACCGATCTCGCCGGCATCGTCCACCGGGTTACCAAGTACGTCCATGATGCGGCCCAGGGTCTTTTCACCGACCGGTACCATGATGGGGGCACCGGTATTGAGCACTTCGAGACCGCGCCTGACACCGTCCGTCGATCCCATGGCAATGGTGCGCACCACGCCGTCACCCAGCTGCTGCTGTACTTCCAGTGTGAGGTCCTCGCTCTCTACTTTCAGGGCGTCATATATCTTCGGCACACTGTCGCGTGGAAATTCCACGTCAACAACCGCGCCGATGATTTCAACAATGTTGCCAGCACTCATGATGTTTTCCTCATAACTATAATCTTCTTCACCTGCAGGAGCGGATCGCGATCCGCGATATCGCAGCTGCATGAATTACAATCGCGCTTGCACCCGATTGATCGCCGGGCATAAACAAAGCGCTCATGCAGAAATAAATTTATATTTCCTCTGCTAAACCGCCGCGGCACCACTGACGATTTCGGAGATCTCCTGGGTAATCGCCGCCTGCCGTGCCTTGTTGTAGATCAGTTGCAGTTCGTCAATCAGGTCACCCGCATTGTCTGTGGCCGACTTCATCGCCACCATGCGTGCCGCCTGCTCGCAGGCGACATTTTCCACCACGCCCTGGTACACCAGTGACTCTATATAGCGGATCATCAGGGCATCCATGACCGGCCTTGAGTCGGGCTCGTAGATATAGTCCCAGTGATCCTTGAGTTGCTCGTCCGCTTCACCCGCTACCGGTATCAACTGCTTCAACACCGGGTTCTGGGTCATGGTGTTTTCGAACTCGTTATGCGCCAGGTAGAGCCGGTCGATAGTGCCCGCTTCATAGGCATCCAGCATTACCTTGACGGTGCCGATCAGCTCGACAATCGACGGTGCATCGCCGAGGTGGCCGGCGCTCGCGGTGATATTGCCGCCGAGGCGCTTGAAAAAGGCATTACTCTTGGTGCCGATCAGGGTCAGATCGATGTCCAGTCCGGCCGCATCCCATTCCTTCATGGCCGTGATGACAGATTTGAACAGGTTAATGTTGAGACCGCCGCAGAGGCCACGATCGGTAGAGATAATGATCAGGCCAACGCGTTTCGGCTCGCGCTGTTGCAGGTAGGGATGGTGGTACTCCGGGTGCGACTGCGACAGGTGCGAGACCACGGTCTGGATCTTGTCCGCATAGGGGCGCGTCGCCAGCATGCGCTCCTGTGCCCTGCGCATCTTGCTGGCAGCCACCATCTCCATCGCCTTGGTGATCTTCTGCGTGTTCTTGATGCTCGCAATCTTGGTGCGGATTTCTTTGGCGCCTGCCATGTCTCTATCCTGTGATGCTCATGTGTGTCATCGGATTACGCTGCGCGTTACCAGGTACCGGTGGCCTTGAAGTCCTCGATTGCGGCACGCAGGCCGGCCTCGATTTCATCGTTGTAATCACCGGAGTCGTTGATCTTGTCCATCAGTGCCGACTGGCTGGCTCGCATGTAACCATGCATCGCATGCTCGAAGTCGACAATCTTTTCGTTTTCAACGTCATCCAGGTAACCCTGATCCGCGGCAAACAGCGACACCGCCATCTCGGCAACCGACAGTGGCGAATACTGCTTCTGCTTCATCAGCTCGGTGACGCGCTGACCGCGCTCCAGCTGCTTGCGGGTGGCCTCGTCGAGGTCCGAGGCAAACTGCGAAAACGCCGCCAGTTCACGGTACTGCGCCAGCGCCAGGCGCACACCGCCACCGAGCTTCTTGATGATCTTGGTCTGCGCCGCGCCACCGACGCGCGACACCGACAGGCCGGCGTTGATGGCCGGGCGAATACCGGCGTTGAACAGGTCGGACTCGAGGAAGATCTGGCCGTCGGTAATGGAGATCACGTTGGTGGGCACGAAGGCCGACACGTCGCCGGCCTGCGTTTCGATGATCGGCAGCGCTGTCAGGGAACCGGTCTTGCCCTTGACCGCGCCGTTGGTGCGTTTCTCCACCTCGTCGGCATTGATGCGCGAGGCGCGTTCCAGCAGGCGTGAATGCAGGTAGAAGACATCGCCCGGATAAGCCTCACGGCCCGGCGGACGCCGCAGCAGCAGCGACACCTGGCGGTAGGCCCAGGCCTGCTTGGTGAGATCGTCGTAGATAATGAGGGCGTCCTCACCGCGGTCGCGGAAGTATTCGCCCATGGAACAGCCGGCATAGGGTGCGATGTACTGCATGGCGGCCGATTCGGCCGCGGCGGCTGCCACGACAATGGTATGTTCCATGGCGCCGAACTCTTCCAGCTTGCGGACCACGGTCGCAATCGAGGAATTCTTCTGGCCGACAGCGACATAGATGCACTTCACGCCGGTGCCCTTCTGGTTGATGATGGCGTCGATGGCCACCGCGGACTTGCCGGTCTGGCGGTCACCGATAATCAACTCGCGCTGCCCGCGGCCAACCGGCACCATGGCGTCGATGGATTTCAGACCCGTCTGTAGCGGCTCATTCACCGACTGGCGGGCAATCACGCCCGGCGCAATCTTTTCAATGGGCGAGGTCTCGGTTGCCTCGATCGGGCCCTTGCCGTCAACGGGATTACCAAGAGAGTCGACCACGCGTCCCAGCAGGGCTTCACCCACCGGCACCTCGAGAATGCGGCCGGTGCACTTGACGCTGTCGCCCTCGGTGATGGATTTGTAATCACCGAGGATCACCGCGCCCACGGAATCGCGCTCCAGGTTGAGCGCCAGGCCGAAAACATTACCCGGGAACTCCAGCATTTCCCCCTGCATCACATCGGCAAGGCCGTGGATACGCGTGATACCGTCAGTCAGACTGACCACCGTACCCTCGGTGCGTGCCTCGGACACGACCTCGAATTGCTCGATGCGGCTCTTGATCAGTTCGCTGATTTCAGTCGGATTGAGTTGCATAGTGTTTACCTTGAATAAGCCTTTATCTTGAAAAATGGTGCACTCAGTGCAGCAGCGCCGTGCCCAGCCGTTGCAGTTTGCCGCGCACGGAACCATCGATAACCAGGTCTCCGGCACGGATGATGGCGCCACCCAGCAGCTCGGCGTCGGTAGAACAGCTCAGCTCGACCTCGCGACCGAGGCGCTTGCGCAGGCTGGCGATAATTTCCGCCTGCTGTGCCTCGCTGGCGGGATACGCCGTTATCAGCTGCGCCTGCACGGTACCCTCGGCGTCGCGACGCTTGATCTCGAACAATGTGGCAATCTCCGGTAGCAGCTTGAGGCGCCCGTTGGCCGCGAGAACGCGGATGAAATTGGCACACTTCTCGTTTATGTGTTCGCCGCCGACCTGGATAAACAGGTCAGCCAGCTGTGTATTCGTAACATGCGGGCTGTCGATCAACTCATGCATGCTGTCGTCGTTGGCAATCGCCGCCAGCAGGGACAGCATCCCGGACCAGTCCTTCAACAGTTGCTGCTCGCTGGCAAACAGAAAGGCTGCCTGTGCATAGGGACGTGCCACGGTAATTGCTTCGGCCATGTGTCTTTACCTAGATTTCAGACGCCAGCTTCTTCAACAGCTCGTCGTGTGTGCTCTCGTCCACTTCACGCCCCAGCACCTTGCCGGCGCCGGCCAGTGCAATGGATACGACCTGTCCACGCAGGCCTTCCTTGACGCGGTTGACCTCCTGCTCGATTTCAGCCCGGGCTGACGTCATCAGGCGCTGACCTTCCGCCTTGGCGTCGTCCTTGGCCTCGTCAACAATCTCAGCGGCGCGCCTGTCGGCACGGGTGATGATCTCGCCCGCCTGTTCCTTGGCCTCGCGCAACAGTTCCTTGGCACGCTCCTCGGCCAGTGCCTGCTCGCGCTTGCCGTGTTCGCCTGCCGCCAGACCATCGGCAATCTTTTTCTTGCGTTCTTCCAGCGCATGCAGGATCGGCGGCCACACATATTTCATGCAGAACACGACGAACAGGAAAAAGGCGATTGCCTGGCCAATCAGGGTGGCATTGATATTCATGTCAGAACCTCTGCGTCTTGATCAGCTGCGCGTATCAGCCGCCAACCACTGCAAACAGAATGTAGAGTGCAATACCCACGGCGATCATCGGTACCGCGTCGACCAGACCCATGACGATGAAGAACTGGGTACGCAGCATCGGGATCAATTCCGGCTGACGGGCGGCACCTTCCAGAAAGCGGCCACCCAGGACACCGATGCCGACCGCGGCACCGAGTGCACCGAGGCCCATCATCAACGCGCCGGCGATATAGAGTAATGCGTCTGCCATTTCCATGTTTTTCTCCTAAAAAATATAACGAGCTGTTTAAACAAAAATCAGTGGTGTTCCTGATGCGCCATGTCCAGGTAGACAATCGTCAGCGTCATGAAGATGAATGCCTGCAGGGTAATGATAAGAATGTGGAAGATCGCCCAGCCAATCTGCAGCAAGCCGCCGAATGAGCCAAGGACCAGGCCACCGCTGTACATGAGGGCGATGAGGATAAAGATCATTTCACCGGCATACATGTTACCGAACAGACGCAGTGCCAGTGATATCGGTTTGGCAATCAGGTTGACGCCTTCCAGCAGCAGGTTGACCGGCATGCCCCACTTGCCAAATGGCTGGAACGCCAGCTCACTGAAAAAGCCGCCGGGTCCCTTGATCTTGAAACTGTAGTACAGGATCAGGAAAAACACACCGAAGGCCATGCCGAAGGTGGCATTCGGGTCTGTCGTCGGCACCACCTTGAGAAAGGGAATGCCGATCAGCTGCGCCGCTCCCGGCAGAAAATCAATGGCAATCAGGTCCATGAAATTCATCAGGAAGATCCAGATGAAGATGGTGAATGCCAGTGGTGCAACCAGCGGGTTGCGACCGCTGAAGGAACCCTTGACGCTGTCTTCGATAAATTCGACGATCCACTCGGCGAAATTCTGCAGCCCGCCAGGGACACCGGCGGTTGCCTGTTTGGCGACGCGGTGAAAGATATACAGAAACAGCACGCCCAGACCGATGGAGAACCCCAGGGTATCGATATGAATCGCCCAGAAGCCCATCTCCTTGGCTGCCTCGGCACTATGGGCAATACCCCAGGAGCCATCCGGATGCTGGCCAAAGGTCAGGTTCTGCAGATGGTGCCTGATGTATTCTGCTGAGGTATGGGCTTCGCCCGACATAACTATTCCATTTTAATAAATTCTGTAAACACCAGGGCCAGCTGGCCCGCAATAAACCCCGTTATCAGTGCCAGCGGGTCAAGCTGCAGCGTACCCAGTGCAAGCGCGAACAGCAGCGCGACCAGCACAAAACGCTCCACTGCGGACCGGTACAGCAGCCGCAGACTTTCACCGGCACTCAGGGCGCGGCCACTGTCGGCGCGCCGTCGGCGCCATTCCAGCAACAGCACCTGGGTCATGGCAATCACGCCGCCACACCACACTGATGCCGCCTGGAACACGCCGTCGATCATGAAAAACATGACCGAGGTCGCTGCGAGCAACAGCAGCTGGAGTATGGCGAGCTTGCGGACACCGCGCACAGTATTCGCCGTAATCCCTAATTAATTCAGTAAGTTACGCTTGGCCCATGTGCCGACGGAACGCACTGTTGTGATGCTGAACAGGTATGGAACAGCCGACAGGCAGCCCGGGATTATAAAGAGCGGCGCTAGCGGGGGTCAACAACAGTGGCTGAAAAAATGCCCCACTGAACCCGTGGCGCACCGCAGACACTGCGACATACCTGCCTAGTACGAGCCCATGGGCACCACTTCTGTTTTTTCCTCTTCCACCACATAGGGGACCCCGGCGGCCTTCTTGATCGTCACCTGGGTGCCATCTTCCTTGATATAGTTATCAGTGCTGCAGGCACTCAGCGCCACACACAAAACCAGTAGTAGTTTTTTCATGGTCATTCTCTCTGTCAGCATCTGCGGCCGGGAGACGGGATTATGGTGTTTCCTGCCGGTGTGTGCAAACAGCACTGGCTGCATCAAATCTGTGATTCGATCGGCAGCAGGCTCATAAAACCGATACCAACTCGCCGCCAGAAGCTGGTGTTGGGATCTGCGGAAAAGGTCACCGGCTCACCCTTCACCAGGCCGTACCAGCGCAACTGCTCGCTCCCCTGCCCGGTTTCCTCCAGTATCAGGCGAAACGCCACTTCATCAATATGCTGGTCAAAATTGTCAGCCACGCGGCCGGCAATTTCAGGTGATTCCATGACCACCCCGATTTCGGTATTTTGCACCACGGAGCGCGGATCCAGGTTGAGCGAACCGATAAAGACGGTTTCACGGTCAACGATAAACGATTTTGCATGCAGACTCGACTTGGCACGCTCGATCTCGCCCTTTGACCAGGCACGACGCTCGTCCTTGCTGGTAATCTCGTTTAGCTCATAGAGCTCCACACCCGCACGCAACAGGTCTTCGCGATAACGGGAATAGCCCGCGTGCACAATGCTGACATCCGTCGAGGCAAGCGAATTGGTGAGGATACGCACGCGTACACCACGTTCGCGTAATTGTTTCAGGAATGCCACCCCGGACTTGCCCGGCACAAAATAGGGCGACAGAATAATCACCTCCTGCTGTGCAGCGGCCATGTACGGCTTGATGTCGGTCCACATCTGGTAATCGCGGTCACCGGTGCTTTCACCGAGCTTTTCCGGCGGGTCCGCGTACACCCTGCCGTCACCCCAGATAAACTCAACGCTTTTATTTCTGATACTGTTTGACAGGTCCGAGTTCGCCAGGCGCTGCAGGTAGGCAGTATCCTTTTCAGCAGCAGTAAAATCAGTCACTTCCTGCCGCAACAGCTGAATATCTGCCCCGGTGGGGGGTGCATCCAGCAGCGTGGTAATCGGGTAGCTCAGTGCACTGTTCCAGTATTCATCGAACGAGCGCGACACCTGCTGCGCTACCGGGCCGATGGCGAGCACATCCAGGTCGGCAAACGCCAGGTTCGGATCGGCGCTGAAATACTCATCACCGATGTTGCGGCCACCGAGGATAGTGGCCTGATTATCGACCGTATAGGACTTGTTGTGCGCACGCCGTGTTTGCTTGCCGAAGCCGGTGACGTACTGCAGGGTGCGGCCGGTATTGCGGCCGAAGGGGTTGAAGATGCGCACCTCGATATTCGGGTGACTGTCAAATACCGCGATATCTATATCGCGCCCGCCTTCATCGATATCGTCCAGTAACAAGCGCACCCGTACGCCGCGATCGGCGGCCATCAGCAACTGGTAGGCCAGCAGGTTGCCGACCTCGTCGTCATGCCACATGTAGTACTGGGTATCGATACTGCGCTCTGCCCTTTGCGCCAGCACGGCACGCGCCACAAAGGCATCGAGGCCATCGGGCAGCAACAGGTAGCCGGACTGTCCGCGGGCATGCGCTGGCAGTCTTTCCTCTACCAGCTGGCCAAGCGCGGTGTCATCGGTGTCTGTGTAGTGCTGTGATGCTGTGCGCTCACTGTTCTCGGGCAGCACCGCACAGCCGCCGAGTGCAAGCAGGCCCAGCAGCATCGCCGTGCGTAGCAGAGAGTGTGACTCGAGCATGTAATGTTCCAGAAAATAGCTGACCTTGACGGCAAATTATAACAGGCCGGCAATCGAGGCTGGCAGCCTCTCCCTTATGTCGGCCTGCCTCGGCAACAGCAGCCGGTGCAAACCGTCAGTTAGCGGATATGCGCGAGGATACCGTCCAGTTCATCAAGGCTGTTGTAACAGATTTCCAGCTTGCCCTTGCCGCCACGGCCCTGTCGCACGGCCACACGGGCACCGAGTGTGTCAGTCAGGTCGGTTTCAAGGCGCTGTATATTGACGTCTTTGCTAACCCTGGCCGGCTTTGCCGGGGCCGGCCGCTGCAGCGACTTCACCAGCCCCTCGGTGGCGCGCACCGTCAATCCGCGACTGACGACCTGGCGTGCGGCCTCCAGCTGTTGTTTACCACTGAGCGCCAGCAATGCGCGGGCATGTCCCATCTCCAGCTCACCCTTCTCGACCAGTTGCTTGACGGCGCCCTCGAGATCCAGCAGACGCAACAGGTTGGAGACGGCGGCGCGTGATCGACCGACGGCCTCCGCTGCCTGTTCGTGCGTCAGCTCGAATTCCTTGATGAGGCGCTCCAGCGCCCTCGCCTCTTCCAGCGGGTTGAGGTCCTCGCGCTGGATGTTTTCTATCAAGGCAATGGCAATGGCCGCACGGTCTTCCACTTCCCGCACCACCGCCGGGATCTCGTGCAAACCGGCCAGCTGCGCCGCGCGCCAGCGACGCTCACCGGCAATAATTTCGTAACGGCCTTCGGCAATCGCACGTACCACGATGGGCTGTACGACGCCCTGCGCAGCAATGGAATCAGCAAGGTCCTGCAGTGATTCCTGGTGCATGTCCTGACGCGGCTGGTACTTGCCACGCTGGATCACATCCACCGGCAACATGCACAGCGCACCGTCCGCCAACGTCGTTGCTGCCACTGCCGGCGTATTCGAGGTCGGCACCGAGCGGAGTTCCGGCGGCGCCGCCACGGCCGGGTTGTCCGCTGCCGGCGCACTCCGTGCTGCCGAACCCAGCAATGCATCCAGGCCCCGACCCAATCCACGTTTCTTTGCTGCCATGTCAGTTACCGTTTTTGTCTGTCACTGTATTCTAAAGATGTGAGCGTTGTGGCGCCGGCTGCTCTGCCCGATCCACGTCCGTTTCGCTGGTTTCTGCAGGCACCGCCGGCGCATGCCGCCGCAGGTACTCACCGGCCAGCGCGAGGTAGGAAATAGCACCGCGTGAACTCTTGTCATAACGCAGCACCGGCAGACCATGGCTGGGCGCCTCGGCGAGACGCACGTTACGCGGGATAATGGTGCGGTAGAGCTTGTCACCAAAGTGTTCCTGTAGCTGCGCCGACACGTCATTCGAGAGATTGTTGCGCGCATCGTACATGGTGCGCAGCAAGCCCTCGATATCCAGCTCCGGATTGATGCTGGCGCGCACCTGCTCGATGGTGTGGAGCAAGGCCGACAGACCTTCCAGCGCATAATACTCACACTGTATGGGAATCAGTACACTGTGGGCAGCGGCCAGTGCATTCACCGTGAGCATGCTCAGGGAAGGCGGGCAGTCAATCACTATCAGGTCATAGTCATTCTGTACATAACTCAACGCCGCACGCAGTCGGCGTTCGCGGTCATCCTTCCCCAGCAGTTCGACTTCCGCCGCCGTCAGGTCACTGTTACCCGGCAGCAGGTCATAACCGGCATCCTCGGCATAGACAATCACATCGCGGATATTGGCGTGCCCCATCAGCAGTTCATAGCCGGTCTGTTGCACCTCATACTTGTCGATGCCGCTGCCCATGGTGGCATTACCCTGGGCATCCAGGTCAACCAGCAATACCCGGCGGCCGGTCTCGGTCAATGACGCCGCCAGGTTGACACTGGTCGTGGTCTTGCCTACCCCGCCCTTCTGGTTGGTCACTGCGAGTATATGTCCCATGATCAGCTACCCTGTGAACGCTCTGCCACATGCATGATGACCAGGTGCCGCTCGGCATCCAGCCCCGGTACTTTCAATGACACCACCTCATCGATCACCGCTTTGTCATCCAGACATTCCACCTCGGTCATCGGGTAGACACCCTTCATGGCCAGCAGCTTGCCACCTTCATTGCAGAGCCGCGCGGCATAGCGGTAAAAATCAGGCAAATCGGAAAAGGCACGGCAGATGACGGTATCAAACAACGCCTCGGGCTGGAATTCCTCGACCCGGCTGTCTTCAAGCGCGACATTCTCAAGCTTCAGAATAGCGAGTGTCTGCTGCACAAAGCGCAGTTTTTTACTGCTGCTGTCGAGCAAGACGAACTCGCGTTCCGGGCAGGCGATCGCCAGTGGAATACCGGGCAATCCGGCACCGGTACCGATGTCCAGGATACGATCGCCGTGCAGGTAGGGAAGAATGGTGAGGCTATCGAGAATATGGCGGGTGACGATATCGGTGGGTTTGCGTACCGATGTCAGGTTATAGACCCGGTTCCAGTTCATCAGTTCGGTGACATAATCCATCAGCAGCTCATCACCGCCCAGACGTTCCTCCAGTTCAAGCTCGTAGATGCCGTCCTCCAGCAACTCCGCCGGATCGACAAAGTTGTGACCGCGTCCCTTGCGGTTACGGTTATAGAGTCCGGTGTGCATGACTTGTCATTTAAATGTAAGTACCCGCGTCAAGCACTCAGGCGTGCTGTCTTGAATTTTTTTATGTGTACCAGCAACAATGACACGGCTGCTGGTGTAATTCCCGGTATGCGTGCCGCCTGGCCAATGGTTTCCGGTCTGACCACTTGCAGTTTTTCACACGCTTCATTGGAGAGCCCCCGCACCATAGTGTAATCGAAATCCACTGGCAATGGTTGATCCTGGTGTCGTTGCTGGCGAACTATCTCCGCGTGCTGCCGATCGAGGTAGCCGGCATACTTCGCCTGTGTCTCGACCTGCTCGGCGACGTCTTCCTCATCGACCCCGGGTCCGATACCGGCAATCGCCGTCAGTGAGCGGTAATCCATCTCCGGTCGACGCAATAACTCGCTGGCACGCAACTCCCGCTGCAGCGGCTTTTCCAGTATCTCCGCCAGCGCCTCTGCCTGTGCCGAGTTCGGCTGCACACACAGGGACGCCAGCCGCTGCTGCTCATGCTCAATGGCCTCACGCCGCGCGCAAAACCGTCGCCAGCGCCGCTCGTCGACCAGTCCCAGCTCGCGGCCAACCGCAGTGAGGCGTAAATCGGCATTATCCTGGCGCAACAGCAAGCGGTACTCGGCACGACTGGTGAACATGCGATAGGGTTCGCTGGTGCCACAGGTCACCAGGTCATCGACCAGTACACCGAGATAGGCCTCGTCACGGCGCGGCAACCAGGGCGGCTGGCCCTGTGCCTGGCGTGCGGCATTCAGCCCGGCCAGCAGGCCCTGTGCGGCCGCCTCCTCGTAACCGGTCGTGCCGTTGATCTGTCCTGCAAAATACAGCCCCAGGATGAGCTTGGTTTCCAGTGAATGGCGTAAATCGCGCGGGTCAAAGAAATCGTATTCAATGGCATAGCCGGGCCGTGTGATATGGGCGTTTTCAAAACCGGCAATGGAATGCACCAGCGACTGTTGCACGGCGTAGGACAGGCTGGTGGAGATGCCATTGGGATACACCTCATGGGTATCCAGCCCCTCCGGCTCGACGAATATCTGGTGCGAGGACTTGTCGGCAAAGCGCACCACCTTGTCTTCAATGGACGGGCAGTAACGTGGACCGGTGCCCGCAATCGCGCCACTGTAGAGGGGTGAATCGTGCAGGCCGCTGGCAATAATTTCGTGCGTGCGTTCATTGGTGCGGGTGATATGGCAATCCACCTGGCGCGGATGGTCGGCGGCGCTGCCGAGAAACGACATCACCGGTAACGGCTGGTCGCCCGGCTGCGCCTGCAACTGGCTGTAATCGATGCTGCGACCGTCCAGCCGCGGCGGTGTGCCGGTCTTCAGGCGCTCGACACGTAACGGTAACTCCCGCAGGCGCGCTGCCAGCGCAGTGGCCGGCGGATCACCGGCACGCCCCCCGGCATAGTTGCTTGGCCCGATGTGGATGCGACCACCGAGAAAGGTGCCCACGGTCAGGACCACTGCCGCGGCATGAAATTTCAGCCCCATGCCCGTGACCACACCCGACACCCGCTCACCGTCCACAATCAGATCGGCCACTTCCTGCTGGAACAACTGCAGACCGGGCTGATTCTCCAGTACGCGCCGCACCGCCCGCCGGTAGAGCACCCTGTCGGCCTGGGCACGCGTCGCGCGCACAGCCGGGCCCTTGCTGGCATTCAGCACCCGCAACTGTATGGCGGCCTGGTCCGCGGCCCGTGCCATGAGACCGCCAAGGGCATCGATTTCCTTCACCAGATGGCTTTTACCGATGCCGCCGATCGCCGGGTTGCAACTCATCTGCCCCAGCGTTTCCAGATTATGCGTCAACAGCAGCGTACGCGCCCCTGCCCTCGCGGCAGCCAGTGCGGCCTCGGTACCGGCATGGCCGCCACCGACGACGATGACATCATATTGTTTGGCGCTGTCCGACATCCTGTTTCACCCGATAAAAAATAAGCTGAGTTTACGCTGCTGCCCAAAAGCGGGGCAATCACTCCCCAAGTACCTGAAAAAACTGCTCTTCAAGACTATGAATTGGAATATATTGTGTTAGTATTCGACGATACACACAACATAAGGTATCAGGTATGAGACTTCTTGAGTTCGGCCTTGATGAAGGCGGGGCCAATCCTGTCCCGACCAGGCAGCAATCGCGACCCGATGCCGCAAAACCCTTCAAGGTTCCTGAAAGCGCCAGGGCACCCTCCCCGCCCGCTCCGGCCACCAGCCGGACACCCAGGACAAACCGTGCGCCACTCAAAAAGGCCAGGGTCTACCCGCTCAAATCCACGGTTACGCCTGCAGTGCTCCGCAAACCGATCGACCTGGAGCAGTTGCAGCAGCGCATCGAGGTGCTGGAGCAGCGTATCAAGGCCCGTACCGAGGTACTCGGTGATGAGGTGGCCGCACGCGACCTCGAAAAGCTCAAACAGCGCATGAAATTGCTGGAGCACAACATAAACAATGAACTGTGGGCCGCCAAACAACGTGAGTACAACATGTTGCAGATGATGGCCAAGCCCACGTTGAAAGTCGCGCTCAAGCAAGGCTATGCAAAATTAAAATCAACAACAGCGCCCGCAATACTGGCGGCGTTCAACGAGTCCTACCGGCATTGGTGGCTGGATAGTCAACCGCACTGGTGGCAAGCCTTCATGGCCGCCTGGCATGAATCCCTCGACAAGGCCCGTGGCCAGCGCCGTCACTGATTTTTTACGACGGCCTGTAAGACAAGGGCCCCGACTGTAACCACTGCCTGCACCCTACCCTGCAGCCACCCGCAAGCCCTTCCATAACAGTTCCAGCTGTTGACGGTACATGGCCGCAATGGCCGCCGGGTTACTATGCTGCAGCGCCAGCGGTACGCCGTAAAAGATCGATACCAGACCCACCATGGCGGCCGACATCGCGATATTTTCCGGCAATTCCCCTTGCTCGATGGCCGTCTGCAATGAATCGCGCAACAAACCCTCGAGACTGTCATCCGGCGTGTCCACTATGCCATCCAGATCCGAAAAGGCCAGCATGCGTTCCGCAACGGTGATGGCCGGTCCCTGATGTCGTGTACGGCTGCGCGCTTCGTGGGCAATGATCTCGCCCACCAAACCGGGTTTCTTCTGGATCTGTATCGAGGTGTAGCGAAACAGCGCGTCGATAACGGCCAGGCCCTGGTGTTGCCGCATCGCCTGCTGACCATACCAGTTAAGCTCCAGTGTCCATAGACGATCGAGGTACACAATCAGGTCTTCTTTCTTCGGAAAATAATTGAAGAAGGTTGCCTCTGATATTTGTACCCGCTCACACAGTGACTTGACCGACAGCGCTTCAAAGGAAGCCGCCTCGAGATGGTGTGAGGCTGCCTCGGCCAGTGCCAGGCGGGTCTTGGCAAACTTGCGCTCGCGCAATGAGGGGCGTGTTGGACTGGACATCAATAAAGCCTACCCTAAAAATATACTTTGCAGTATAAATAAAAATAACATTTAAACAAGGGGTTATAAAATTCCGACTGAATGGCTTACTATCCCCTGGAAAACACACAGTTTTTATAGGGATTGACCCTTGGACGGATATTTTGAACCATTTTTTACCTCCAGTCAGGCCCTGCGTACTGAATATCTCAATTATATCAATGTATTATTTTTTTAAAGTTAGTGGTAATTTTAGGCACTTCACTAATTAAAGCATTATATGATGGCATTTTGCCTCTTACTAATTCTCAATACAACCTCAAATATAATGCTTACTTTATTTAATACCTGTTGCTATCCGCTGCAGCCTTGCCATTAGCGTGTTTCCAGTTGCAACACCAGCAAGCGGTAACTTTTGTATTTCTCAAAGACGGCCTGGCTGCGGTAGCCTGAAAAGTACTTGTAGTGCAAACGTTCCAGCTTGTGTCGTGCCAGCCATTTGATGAGCGGGGTCAGCCGCGGGTAGCGGTCGTGCAGAAAGCGGTCGATCGACCTCGATGCCGGCAACAAGCGTTGCATTAACCACTCGTCCAGTAACGCGATATTCGGACTGATACGCGGGGTGAGGTCCTCATCCTGGCGCAGGCTGAACGGCGAGGCCGAGACGCCGTCATAAAAAAGACCGAGGAGGTGACCGCCACTGAAACTGTGATCGCCCGCAGCCCCGTCTCCATGCGCCGGTGTCTTGAAAAAATCACTAATAAGCAACTGTCCACCGGGTTTCAGCAGCAGCGGGCTCTTTGCAAAGATCTCCGCCAGCGGGATGTACTGAAAGCTTTCGCTGAATACCAACAGGTCATAGCGGTGTTGGCAGGTCGACAGGGGCAGGGACTCGAAATCGGATGCGAACAGCGTGCAGTCTGCAGGTTCCATGGCCGCCAGGCGGGCGCGCACCTGCCGGTTTAACTCGGCAGACGGATTGACGGCATCGACGGCATAACCGCGCTCGAGCAACAACTGCAGCATATGACCGGTGCCACAGCCAACGTCGAGGATGCGCGGGGCAGGGCAGTCGGCCAGCAGCGCATCAACCTGCTGCAGCACCCGGTCGGTATAGCGCTGCTGGGCAAGGGCAACATTGCCGAGTGAGAGCTCCAGATCCGGGTCCCAGAGGCCGTAGTGCAGGTCCTCCACAGCCAGTATCTGTTGCGCCAGCACCAGTCCGAGTTCCCGGGAAGACATCTTTTCGTTATCAGGCATCGCGTACTCTTCTCAACGGCCAGGAATCTACTAGTGCAATAATAACAATTGGTTATATATTTTTATAGGGATCTATCAAACTATTGATAGTTATAAAATCAGGTGCTGCAGGGCAGGGCACAGCGACTGCCGAGGGCCGACAGCCGGCTGCCACTCACTTGCCAATACAAAAACTGCTGAAGATGCGGCCCAGCAGGTCATCGCTGCTGACCTCGCCGGTAATTTCACCCAGCACCTGTTGTGCCTGGCGCAGTTCCTCGGCAAGCAATTCGCCGGCGCGCTGTTGTTCAAGTTGCCGCTGTCCGGCTTCAACATGTTCATAGGCGCGTCGCAGGGCCTCCACATGGCGGCGGCGTGCCGTAAAGCTGCCGCCGGCCTGATCGCTGTAACCGACACATTGTTTCAGGTGCTGGCGCAACAGTTCGAGACCGGCACCGCTGAGCACGGAGAGCGCGATCGAGGGATGCCCGTTATGCTCACTGACAGCCGCGGCGCGCCCGCTCAGATCGATCTTGTTGAATATCAGGGTATGCGGGACACCCTGCGGCAAGGCATCAAGAATGGCCGCATCGGCAGCCGTAAAACCTGTCGGGTCATCGATCACCAGCAACACCCGGTCGGCCTGTTCCAGCGCCATGCGGGCACGCTGCATGCCGGCCAGTTCCACCGGGTCGTCGCTTGCGTGCAGACCGGCGGTATCGATGATATGCAGTGGCAGGCCGTCGATCTGGATATGTTCACGCAACACGTCACGGGTGGTGCCGGGAATCTCGGTGACGATCGCAGCATCATGGCCGGTTAGGGCATTCAGCAGGCTGGATTTTCCGGCATTCGGGCGACCGGCAATCACCAGCGTCATGCCATCGCGTAACAGTTGGCCCTGCCGGGCGCGCGCGCGCATGTCATCAAACTCGGCACGCACTGCCGCCAGCATCTGCGTAATGGTGTCATCCGAGAGGAAATCGATTTCCTCTTCCGGGAAATCTATCGCGGCCTCCACGTACATGCGCAGCCGCGTCAGGCGCTCCACCAGGGCGTGCACCCGACTGGAAAACTCACCCTGCAGGGAACGCGCGGCCGCACGCGCAGCCGCGGTGGTGGCGCTTTCGATCAGGTCGGCTATGGCCTCTGCCTGTGCCAGGTCCAGTTTGTTATTGAGGAAGGCGCGCTCGGAAAATTCACCGGGACGGGCAGGGCGCGCGCCCAGTGCCAATACCCGGCGCAGCAGACTGTCCATGACCACCGGGCCACCGTGACCGTGCAATTCGAGCACGTGTTCGCCGGTGAACGAGGCGGGCGCCTTGAAATACAGCACCAGGCCCTCGTCAATCAGGGTGCCATCGCCTTCCCTGAAGCGGTGGAATTCGGCGCGCCGTTGCCGTGGCAAGCGACCCAGCAGTTGTTGCGCAATGGCCGGGGTATCCGCGCCGGAGAGGCGCACGATACCCACCCCGCCAGGACCGGGCGGGGTCGCGATTGCTGCAATGGTGTCCGTGGTCGTTGTGACCACACGCGTGGACCGGGGCTATTTCCCGCCGCGCTCGATGCGCCGCGTAATCACCCATTGCTGGGCAATGGAGAGGGTGTTGTTGGCCACCCAGTAGAGCACCAGTCCGGACGGGAAAAAGGCAAAGAACACCGTGAATACAACCGGCAGGGCCATCATCACCTTGGCCTGGATGGGGTCCATTGGTGCCGGGTTCAGTTTCTGCTGAATCAGCATGGTGACACCCATCAACAACGGCAGGATGTAGTAGGGGTCCGGGGAGGACATGTCCGTGATCCAGAGGATAAAGGGCGCGTGCCGCAATTCGACGCTTTCCAGCAATACCCAGTAAAGGGAAATAAACACCGGGATCTGTACCACGATGGGCAAGCAACCACCGAGTGGGTTGATCTTTTCCTTCTTGTAGAGATCCATCATCGCCGTATTCAGCTTCTGGCGATCGTCACCGTACCGTTCCTTCAGCGTCTTCAGGCGGGGTGCCAGCTTGCGCATGTTGGCCATGGATTTGTAGCTGGTTTCCGAGAGCTTGTAGAACGCCAGCTTGATCAGCACCGTCACCAGTACGATGGCCCAGCCCCAGTTGCCGACCAGGCCATGGATGGTCTTCAGCAACCAGAACAGCGGTTGTGCCAGCACCGTCAGCAGGCCGTAATCGACCGTCAGTTCCAGTCCGGGCGCTACCTGCTTCATCTCGTCCTGCAGTTTTGGTCCGATGAAGATTTGTGTTTCGAACAGGGCAGCATCACCGGCTGCAACCGTTTGGCCCGGGGAGATCATGCCGATGACATAACGGGCATTGCTGAGGGTCTTGGTGTAATAGCGGTCCGCTTCACCGCGTGCAGGTATCAGCGCACCGAGGAAGTAATGCTGCAACATCGCCGCCCAGCCATCCGTAATGGTACGGTCGAGATCGCTGTCGACCATGTCATCGAATTTGATTTTTTCGTACTTTTCTTCCGGGCTGTAGATCACACCGCCCATATAGGTGTAGATAAACGTGCTCTGACCGGTCTCCGCGACCTGGGTGCGCTGCAACTGGCGGTACTGCCGGCCGTGCCAGTCTGCGCCACTTTGATTGTGTACCTCGTGCTGCAGGTCGATGGCATAACTGCCGCGGTGGAAGACGTAACGCTTGGTGACCTTGACACCTTCCGGACTGCGCCAGGTCATGGGTACCACCAGCGTATCATCCGCCTCGCCCATGCGATAGCTTGTCTGTTCGGGAGTAAAGACGACGTGATGCGTGGGCTCGGTGCCGACACTGGCGCGTAACCCCGACTGAATAACAAACAGGTTCGGCAGTTCATCATTCAAGAGACGAAACGGCGGGGAATCGGCTTCAGTCGTCGCACGATAGGCAAGCAGGTCGGCCTGCCGCAAATCACCACCGGTGGTGTCAATCCTGACATTAAAGAGGTCCGTTTCAACCACTATATACTGGGCCGTTTTCAGTAATTCAGTCTCCGGCAGCGCGCTGCCCTGCAGTGCGGATT